>JAJZWN010000111.1 GCA_021846695.1 Thermoplasmata archaeon | reverse complement strand
CGGGGGCCAGAATGGATTTGCCTTCTTCTGTGTTACCTAATTTTACGGCCTGAACGGCGGCCATAACCTTGTCTTCTTTCTCTGGAACTACTGGGTGCAATCCTGCTGCAGCCAGGCTATCTATATAGAGTCCAGATTTAATCGTTGCTGTGGTAGCAAGAATTCCTGGTTTCCTGTACCCCGATTCCAGTGCAACTTTTACAGTGAGGTCTATCATATTTAGCACTTCAACATTTTTATGGAATTTATCAAACCATATATGAGCTGTATTGCAGGGTATTGCTATGGTTGTAAGTCCATTCTTTTCCAGAAAATCAATGCCTTTGTTAATGGCATTAACCGGGCTTTCCTTTCCGTGAAAATATGCGTCTATCCTGTTTGGTATCTCAGGGTCGCTATATAGTATATACCTTACATGATCCTGATCCTTTGTTGCATCTGTCAATTCAACAATGCGATCCAGAAATTGGTTTGTTGCCTTTGGTCCCATACCTCCTATAATGCCTATTTCTATGTCCATAACTACCATCATGAAATCCATAAAAGTAATTTAAATTATCCCTTGCAGTCTATTAGTCTACCATTCCCAGTTTACTCTCCAGGATATACCATGCTATTAGACCTGCGGAATAAATTGGATATACCCTTAGATCTACAACGATGTAGTGCACCAGCGCATCAGTATGGGTAGAATAAATGGTGGGAATGTACAGTCTTGTTCCAAGACACATATTAATGATCACAGTGAACCCTTCTATCTGGTTACCAGAACCGCTGATTTGGGCGTATCTTTTACAGTATATCCAAGCTGGACAAATGTGTTTATCAGGACAACAAGTAACCAGAATAACAGGATATACTTTGACTATGTCCCTATGAAGGATGTGTAATTATGGTGAATACCAGTACACTTACATTACTATAGAGATGCAACTTCTTACTACCGATTCTTCCATCAAGATTTCTGTAAACCCTATGGCAAATACCGCAATGTTTGGGACGAGAAGTATACGCTCTTTTTTTATCTGAAAGTTCTTTGGCAGTTTCAGTTCGCTTCAGATAGCCTTCTTCGCAACTCTATTTATAGCGAAAGACATTACATTCTATACTCCAGAACCGAAATATGATTGACAAAACACTATTGAATTCAAAAGTTTTTTAACAATAACATAAGCCATAGCTATCTGGTTTATATATTCTAATCAATATTTTTTGAATTCAAATTCCTATATAATTCAAGTGTGACCCAGTCAAGTTTTTTCATGTCCATTTCCGTATCAACGATTAACTGAAAGTACTCCTTAGCTCTATATTCCGGAAGAATAAAATTCATAAATAGTTTATCATCAGATGCATAAATAAACAGAAAACTCCATGTGAGCCTGTGTTTTTTGGCCTTGGAAGCCAGTAAAAGCAATATATCCTCATCAGTATTTGTCTCATAAATATGGTCTGTCCCAGATATTTCCTCCATTCCTTGGACAGAGCTTAAATCCTGGTCAGAGTAAACGATTAACCTGAAAGTTCCATTTAGCGGGTAGTTGTCAATAAATTGGCCTGTGGCACCGGTTTCCCTTAACATTCTTATTACCCTGTAATGATCAAATTCTTTCATAGGAAGGCTGATTATGATATTCTTTAATTTTACATCCATTTCACTTAAGTGATCAAGAAAACCTCTGGAAGGTTTCAAGATTATCTTTGCAATAGTTGATTTCTCATGGCAGTGTTTTGACAGTAGGTCTGAGAATGCCATTTCTGTATTCTCATGCATGAATCCCTTTATAATCATATTTCCAGATTCTATGCCGGCATAGCTTATTACCAGTCCGTTTATGCAATCAAGATCATTAATGAAATCTATTGTTCCCTTATCCTCTATTTTTTCTCTTGACACGTAGTAAAGTTCTCTTTCCTCAACATTTGCAAGTGGAAAAAAAGGCATCAATGGATCATTTACACTGGATTTTGGTATGAAAACATTAAAATAGAAATTATTACCATCACGTGCCAGTGTTCCAAATCCACTGAAGTTTGTAGCTCTACTTAATATTAATTGCCTGGAATTTATGTTCAGAAAAATCTCAAAATACTTAGATAATGGGGCATCTTCCTGGAGTAATTTCATTAACATTCATTTCATAAATATATAAAAACATTCCCTTACCTACATTAAATGAGTTCTTCACAAAAGATGAACTACTTTCCCTGTGGAGTTTCATTCAAAAGACTTGAATAAACATTGAAATGTGTCAACGGAACATACACAAAACCTATGTTAAATGCTTGTTCAGTATATCTGTAGTTTACCTAAAAAAATCAGATGATGGAATCTGGTCTATATCAAAAACACAAAGATAGGGCTCATTCAAATCTTTAGGATTTAGTTCACAGCTTCAACTCGGTAGTCTCTTCCACTTTTACATGGCATTTATTTGATTTCACATAGGTTGCATAGTTCGATTAAATAGACACAACAATTCTTATTTAAGTTAACCGTAACAAAAATACCAGTTTTTTCAAATATGGGGGCACATCCTTGTAATTAGTTTTGTCTTGAGATTTTTATGTTCTTCATTATAGATGTAAACAACTACTGGTATCTATTACGGAGTTTGGAAAACCTCCATTGTTTTATTGAATATATGTTAGAAATTTAGCAAAATTACGCATGATCTGATACCCCCCAATGGGATAAATCAATGCAGTGCATATCGTCTCACCATTTACAATAACGTAAAAGCTAAAATAAACACAGTAAAACTGAGTCTCATATCAGGGGCCATTCCTGGATAAACAGCTATGAAAAACTCTGCGGCCGTTAAACCAACAAAAGGATGTAACCACGTCGCCCCTATATGAATCATACACCCGCATCCTTTAAGCAATATAGAATGCCTGAAATATTAAAGTGGCATTGCCATGATGATTACCTTATATTCTTAAATATATTATTATCATAAGATTGGTCTTGGGGTATTGCCCTGACATTTTTTACAGGTTCAATTCCATTTGCAGTTATTTTGAATTCAAATGGGGTGGAGTCAAAAACAGTGCCACGCATTTTGACTACCTTTCCTATTCTGGACATACCATCATCCCCTGAATTATAATCAAGCTTTATAATTCCAGTGGTATAATATTCTTCTATACCGAACATACTCAGTTCACTGTTTCTTAATCCACTTGTAACTAGTACTGTAACACCTTTTATGGCAAGGCTATTGATAAATAGGTTTACAAAATCGTCGTCAGGTATGAGCAATAATGTTACAGGATCTATCACAACTCTTTTAATGTTCTTTGAAATAATTATTTTCTTCAGTTCAGTAACAACCTTTGTAATAAATTTCCTGAAATCTGTTTTTCCTGAAGAAATCTCTGATTTCATTGACCGAATCTGGTCAGAAATTTCCATAACCTCTATTTTTCTTTCACTGTATGCCTCGGCAAAACCTATGTTCATTGTTCTTATATTATCAAGGAACTGGTCAGGAAAAGTATCAGTGAGTATCATCAGCCCTTTTTCACCTACACTACTGCCGTAGGAGAGGAAGATACTGGACAGTGTCGTCT
>JAJZWN010000110.1 GCA_021846695.1 Thermoplasmata archaeon | reverse complement strand
AAAGCATTGTATCATCAATTGTTGAGAAATATCTCAAGGATTATTTTGAATCATATCCTCCAATTGCAGATACGATAATAAAAAGAGTTCTGGCGGCTGCGGCGGCAAGGGAAGCATCCAGAAAGGCTAAGGAACTTGTTAGGAGAAAAACTGCTTTGGAAGGCAGCACATTGCCGGGAAAATTGGCGGATTGTTCATCCAATGACTCCGAAAGGACTGAGGTATACATAGTGGAAGGAGATTCTGCCGGTGGTTCTGCAAAGCAGGCTAGAAACAGGGAATATCAGGCCATCCTTCCATTAAGGGGAAAAATATTGAATGTTGAAAAGTCAAATGATAATAAAGCGCTTGAAAATGAGGAAATCAAGAATCTCATTACCGCAATAGGCACCAATATAAAGGATAAATTTGATATTAAAAATCTCCGTTACGGAAAGATAATCATAATGACTGATGCCGATGTGGACGGAGCACATATAAGAACACTCCTTCTCACATTCTTTTACAGGTTCATGAACGAATTGATTCAGGAGGGGCATGTGTATTTTGCCCAGCCACCACTGTTTAGGGTACAGAAAGGAAATGATATTGCATATGTTTTCAGCGAGGATGAAAAAGAGAAGGCAGTGGCAAGAATGGGAAAGAATGTAGTGATACAACGGTTCAAAGGTCTTGGAGAAATGAATCCAGAACAGCTCTGGGAAACCACAATGAATCCTGAATCCAGAAAGCTTGTCCAGGTAACAATAGAGGATGCATTATATGCGGACCAGCTTTTCAATATACTTATGGGGGAAAAAGTGGAGCCAAGAAGGAAATTCATAGAGGAAAATGCAAAATATGTTCAGAATCTTGACATATAGGTGAAATAAATGTTATTAAGGCCAATTGAAGAAGAAATTAAAACATCGTATCTCGATTATGCAATGAGTGTAATAGTTAGCAGAGCAATTCCCGATTTTAGGGATGGTCTAAAGCCAGTGCAAAGGAGAATAATATATTCCATGTACGAACTTGGGGTTACCCATGAGAAGCCGTATAAAAAATCCGCCCGTATAATAGGAGAAACCATGGGTAAATACCATCCCCATGGCGACTCTTCTATATACGAAGCCCTAGCCAGGATGGCACAGGATTTCTCGTTACGTTACCCGCTTATAGATGGACAGGGAAATTTCGGATCTATTGATGGTGACGCCCCGGCAGCCATGAGGTATACAGAAGCCAGGTTAGGTAGAATGGCTGAGGAAATGGTAAAAGACATAGAAAAAGAAACCGTTGCATTCAGCCCAAACTTCGATGGGTCACTGGATGAGCCTGTATATTTCCCCTCAAGAATACCGCAGCTGCTCATAAACGGCACATCAGGAATAGCTGTTGGGATGGCTACAAACATGGTTCCTCATAATTTCTCTGAAATTTCTGATGCCATAATGTATGCAATAGACCATCCTGCATGCAATGTTGAAGATTTGCTGAAATTTGTCAAGGGTCCGGATTTCCCCGGAGGTGGTGTACTTTACAGGAATTCCGATCTTCTTAACATATACAGGACCGGTCATGGCAAGGTATTCTGCCAGGGGGAGATAGATGACGAAGAAAAGAAAAGAATAATAATCAAAACTTTACCGTATGGCGTGAACAAAGCACTGTATATACAGAATGTCGCAGAACAGGTAAAAAATGGCATTATAAACAACATATCAGATATCAGGGATGAAAGTGACAGGAACGGAATAAGGATTGTCATTAAGGTAAAGAACGATGACAGCAAGGGACTTACCATAAACCAGTTATACGAGCACACTCCGCTTGAAACCACAATAGGAGTGAATAATCTGGTTCTTTTAAACAACGAACCAAAGGTCATGACACTCGATGAGATGATACTTGGTTTTATAAATTTCAGGTTAGAGATAATAAGAAAGCGTTCTGTATTTGAAGTAAATAAATTGATGGATCGTGAACATATACTTTCTGGACTGGCAATTGCATTGCAGAATATAGATCTTGTAATAAAAATCATCAGGTCATCTGACAATGGAGATATGGCAAAAACATCTCTTATGTCGCAATTGTCACTTTCCGAAAAGCAGGCACTAGCAATTCTGGATATGAGGTTACAGCGTCTGACGGGATTGGAAATCAAAAAAATAAATGATGAACTTATCAGCATAAAGGAGAATATTTCAAGACTGAATGAGATAATCAACAACGAATCTGCAAGAAGGAATGTTTTGAGGCAGGAAACACTGGAAATCAAAAAACAATTTGGCGATGATAGGCGTACAAAGGTACTGAACAGGGATATCAATGAACGTAATGATGAAGACCTTATACCAAATGAAGAGTGTATTATGATACTTAGCGAAAATGGTCTTTTAAAGAGAGTTTCCTCAGAGGAATATAATGTGCAGAAACGTGGTGGCAAAGGCACAATTACTGCCACGAGAAAGGAGGATGCTGTAAGGAGCATTCTTTCCTGCATGTCCCATGATATGATATATTTCTTCACAAATACTGGAAGAGTATTGAAAACAAAGGCTTATACCATAGAAAAAAAATCTAGGACATCACTTGGAAGCGTTGGTGGTACATTCCTTAGAATGAATGAAAATGAGAAAATTAAGCAGATCATGAAATCGCCAGAAAGCCCAGAAAATTTCCTGATAATAACCACTAAAAAAGGATTCGTAAAGAGAACGCCTGTAAAAGAAATACTTGATATGAGGGAATCTGGTTTGAAGATTATAAAGCTCGATGAACAGGATGAGGTTGTATCTGTTATGGATCTTGAGAAACCCTCAAAGATATTTGTTGCAGCAAGCAATAATAAGGCCGCTGTATTCCTGAGCAATGAGGTTTCCGTGACCGGAAGGGGCTCCAGGGGAGTAAAGTCTATGAGGCTCAACGGTGCAGAAGTAATCAACTCATTCCTTGTTGATGACACTGATACTGTAATGAGCATAACTGAAAATGGAATTGGGAAAAGGACAATAATAACTGATTTCTCTATACACCATAGGGGCTCATCAGGAAACCTGATCTTTAAGGAAAATGAAAGGACAGGATCATTGGTGACAGCATTGCCCGTAGGAGATTCCCAGGAAGTTCTTATAGTGACGAGAAACAACAAGACAATCAGGTTGAATTCCGATGAAATAAAAATACAATCCCGTGTCACATCTGGCGTAAAGCTTATAAATGTAGGCGATGACGATCTGGTTGTCGCGGCATCTGTTCTTTAAAATTTTATATTAATTATTATAATATTGGATCATCCGACTTTTGTGTGGATAAAATTCACTGGTTCCCATAATCAATCCCTATTTTTCTGGATATTCAAGGCAATGACTCTATATCCTGATAATCCTATAACACGATTCAACGTGATTCCAGTAATATTTAGATTTTTTAGATTTCATCTCCCTAGAACAACCCATACAAAGGTAGGAAGGGTAAAAATTATTTAATAATCCCTTTTATGATAATTCCCTGTATTACGTCTCGACCTGGATTCGTTTCCCCTTCTGGGTGGTGCTCTTCTCTCCCTTCCCTGGGAGGGTCTTCTGGGCCTGCTATGGTA
>JAJZWN010000109.1 GCA_021846695.1 Thermoplasmata archaeon | reverse complement strand
TTGTACCTGCTGTGTATTGTATCCATGCTTCCCTGATCGGGGGGAAAGATTTGTTATAAAGAGAGAAGAATTGGTCAAACTTACTTTTGGTCGAGTCTGTTTAAACTTTTAAGTAAATCTTATCTCATTACGGATATGTATGGAACAAATCAATTAGTTAAGTGGGTCCCCGATAATCTCTTATAGGTGACCAGTTACGAGGATTAATAAATAAAAAATTGATGAACAGGATGTGAGCATACTCATTAATAACAACGACTTTTTGAACACAAATGCTTATTCCGAGTGGCTAAACAGTGATATGGCAAAGCAGTTGTCTGAACTGGACTATGAAATTGTTCCTCTAACCAAACAACATGCGAACTTGCCATTCAAAAATGGAAAGGTTAGTTGGACTGTTAAGGATTTCTTACATGACAATGATACATCTGGGAGACAAGCTTTTTCTCTCTTACTACGCGGAAAGAGCGATGTGTTATTGGCAGTTTTCACTCTTGAATACCCCGCAAATAACAAATGCAAAGGAATTGATGAATGTTTAAAGCTTGAAGCCATAATGAAGAACTCTGGCCTCGAAAAGAATAAAATTATTATTGGGATAATTCAATCTTTAGATTGTCTTGCTCTCCTATTAGGTTTAAAATGTGTGCAGTTAGACGCTGTTGAAAACTTATTCAAGAATAAATATTACCACAAGGTCGGATACAAGAAATGTGGGAATCCATATAACAGCACCGAAGATGGAAAATTATATCCCATGAGAAAAAAGGCTTACTGTCAGAATCAAAGTAATGATGAAGAGCGATAACTGGTATTTTTCATTCGGAGTTATGAAATTAGAGGAAATTCAAGCAAAAGAGAAAATTTAGCCTTCTCTTGGTCGAATTTTGCCCCATACGTGAACAAAAAACAGTAAAATACGAACTGCATTTTTGGAAATAGCATGTTCACTGTAACAATCCACTGACCAATTAGAACAAAGACGAAATATTTAATAGTATCATATTACTATCTTATTAGAAGGTGGAAAACGTGGAGAAGGAAACAGCTCGAATAAACAGAGAAGAGGGGTTAAAAAGCGTAATGGCAATAGAGGAAGAAGGAGGGAAGATTATAGGAGGAAAACCCATATTGTCTAAGACTATAAATATAAGCATTTCTCTTGACAGAGACCTTCTAGAGGCACTGAACATAGCGTCTAACGCTAAAAACATAAGCAGGTCAGTATACATTAAAAGAGTCTTACTAAAAGATAAAAGAATATCTGAGATAATGGATGAGGAAGAGCCTCAATTCGCAGGTGCACGAACAAAAGACTCTCTCAAACAAAATCTGTGAAGCGAATATAAATATACGTCCACAAGACTGAGTCGTTGCTATTTTACAGTGGTGAAATGACGTAGTAATGCACCTCCCAGTCCTAATAGATGAAAATGGGGAGATGGGGATCAATAACAGGTGATTATGGATAAAGCTGAAGGCAAATCCAGGTCTGAGAGGCTATAGAAGGAAGAGCAACAGCCATGGCTATGGCCATGAAACGCATAAAGAGATGCTGTCAGCATGAAAATGGATGATTCCTGTAGCATGTGATGCTACAAACCATGATATTCTGCAGGCATCCTGTCATGAAAAGTGAAATAAGATTGGTGAAACGATTTTGTAATTCGCTCCCAAACACATATTAAAACTCTTCACCAGAAGCCTAAGTAGTATTGAATTCAAGACCACGAATCTTCTATAAATTAAGTTTGGAATGTTTTATCCTCCGTAATAAATTTAATTTTAAAATTATCTCTCTTTTCATTAAATTTTGATCCCAGTGATATAATCTGACTCCTGAATTCTTTTGTTGTTACGACATAAAAAATTTTGTCACTTTTGGTGGAATTCTTCACAACCTTAGAAAAAATACCCTCCAATTTTACACCATTATTTCTAGAATTGTGACTTGAACTATTGCTTTCAAATAACGACATGGTTGAATGAAACTTATTTGAAATATGGTCCTTCATTTCCTTTATTTTTGGGAGACTTAATATTGCCTTAACGTTCTTTAATTCAAAAAAGACAATTTGAAGAATGTTTCTTTCATTTCTATAAAGCAACATAAGATCTGCTCGGGGAGTATTATTACCAATTGCCAATTCCTCAATGTTAACTAACGTGATAAAACGATCCACCTTTCCAATTTTTACGCAGCAATCACCATCAGTAAACGTTGAAGTTTCATTATTTTTATTCAAGACTCCGGACATGCTTTTGTTACCCCTGTTTTACTTAATTTGGGTTATTACCTTCCGCAATTCTTGAGGTCCAATTAAGTAATTTTAGTTGTGCGCTTTCAGTAATACCTGGTACATCCATGCCTAAACTTTCCATATCTATGGGCTTAATCTGACTATTTTTATCAATAAAGTACACGTTGATTCCTACAGAAGATATCGCTTTGTGAACCTGGGATGCCAGATCGCTAGCTTTTCCATTTTTTGCATCTGAGGCCTCTCCATTTGAAATATCCTCAATTAATTCATCAATCATACGAGCTGATGGCTTGTATTTATAAAGGAAATAGATAACTTGACCAAATATATCGCTGTGAGTGGAAAATACTAACCTAACTCCAAACGAGGAGAGAGCAACGAGTGAAAGTGCCATGTTAATTTGAGATACTGGATGAAGTTGAGCTTCCGGTTCTTCCATAATAATCAACCCATTAGAATTCATTGAATTATAAGACAAGATTAATCCAGAAACCTCGTTTGCCATGGCAGAAGCATATTTAATTTCGATTTTTTTATTTTTGGAATCTGTATAGAAAAGGGTTTTACTTCTTTCATCGTATGATAATTTACCTTGAAGTAGTACGGACGAATCAAAAGAAAGCACATTAGTGGAGGATAGTTTTTCTTCAGAGTACTTTACCCACTTCTTAAACACCCGATATAAAGCAAATGCTGGGTCAGATAAACTTGGTGAATAGTTATTTTCACGAAGATTTTGTCGGATATATTGGTCATCTTCGTTGGCCAATTGAATAAGTGGTGTTCTTCCAAAGGGAATGAACCTCACTTCTTTTATACCACTTACCGTATTGAACATGGATTTAATACGATCTAAAAAATATTTAATAACAGCATTTGAAAAATTGTTTAAAAAGGATGCTGGAAGGATACGAAACTCATAGATAGGCAGAAAATGCCGGTTAGTGGATTCCCTTTTAATTCTATTGTTAACTTTTTTGATGAAAGTATCTATAATTTTATTTCCGGATTTGTTGCTTTCTAATTGGTTATAAATTTCCAATGTTCCTTGGCTTATAAAATTTTTTTCAAAGGCAAGTGATCCATTAATCTTAACTTTGCAGGCTTGTTTAGAGATTTCAAAAAGTTCATAATTCAAAGCCAACGGATAACTTTTATCATTTATGCGAAAGCGATTCAGAGTGTTCATATAAGAAAATTGTGGAATATTTATTTCTCCATTTATAGTCTCGTAGGTCAGGTTTTTCAATTCATTCTCTATAAGCTTGCTCAGGAGTTCACCATTCAGAGATAGATTTGAAATTGTTTCTACACCTATTACTGTTGACAA
>JAJZWN010000108.1 GCA_021846695.1 Thermoplasmata archaeon | reverse complement strand
AATTTTTGCGAAACTCAAGTGCAAACGATCTTTGTATCTAGAGCCTGAAGAAAGAAAAGAGTGCCAGAACGCATGATTTATTCCTCTCTCTTGGATTACTGGATAATTTTTAGGTCTATTTTATGTTCGTGGAGTAATTCCTTAGATTTGATGAACTCTTTATCGGCCGTGAATAGGTTGACAATATCATAATTATTATCTTTCAAATCGATACGATACGAAACATGTATCAAATCCAATGTTCGCAGTTTGAGTTTCTCCGTTAAATTCAGTGAGTTATAGAATAATGTATTAATTCTACCGAATCCGGGAACAAAGGAGCTGTCAACCCTGGATAATAAATTTATCCTGAATTTTTTGATTATATGAATAACATATGCAAGAGGATTCTCTATATTATTGCGACCTAAAGACGATGTCAGCTCCACCAGTCCAAGATCAGAAATTATGGTTCCTTCATTAACTACAATCCCATCAGCTCCAGGAAATCTATGATCACTTCCGTCCAGTAGTATTATAATAATGCTGGTATCAAGGCGATTCAATACCCGCCGCGTTCCGATAAAAATGTGTTCAACGCATCGTTCAACCGCAGGGCTACCTCTTTGTCATAATCTTCATCGTAATTATCAGAGGCCTTTATTATGTCAGTCCAGAAGTCAAAATTCTTTATACCTGCTTTTATGACAATATTAAGAGCTTCATTTCTTGATTTGAATATGCCTGATTTCACCATTTTATCTATTTTACTCAATGTTGCTTTGTCTATTCTAAGTGGCATAACCTCAGTATGCATGTGTACTTTACGTGTATACTGCATTAATACTTTATTATCACCTTCAGCTCTTTAATTTCTAATCGATAGGTTAAGCCTGTTTTCGCATTGAATCCATATTGTGTAGAATCCCTTATTATTGAGATCGAATCTAAAGATGCCTGAATCCATCATACACACTTTGCAATATGATTGAAATACCTAACTTGGTGATGAGATACAGGAGACCAGAAGTAAAGATATCACAGTCTTCAATGAGAATTCTAAAGCATACAAGACGATTTCTAAAAACCCATTAAAACTAATTTCCGATGACGACACATATAATTAAAATAAGCCATATTACTAGTTTCTCAGACTGCAACAAATTTTCATATTTGCACTAAACTGGACTTTATACAAATTTCCACAAATGAATTCTCTTCACACCACTACTTTGGTGATCAAGAGCGTTCCATCAGGGACGCCATTCTGATCCTAAGTTTCGGAGAAACCTCCTCAAGATATCCTACAAACCTTTCTCTGTCGATCAGTTTCAAAATCTCTTCAAGTGTGTCGCTCGGTATTTTGACCCCAAAGTAGAATAAGTCAATGAGCGTCTTTTCAATGTCGGAGACAGGAATATAGAATTCACCGTATTTTATGAGAGAATACCCAAAAAACATCTTTCTGTCTATCCACCTGATGAGATAATTTCGTCCCTCAAACTGTCTGAGACCGTTCCTGACTTTTCTGGGCGTGATTATCACTGGATTGGTCTCCTGTTCCCATAACTCCCTCAATGAGAGCGCATCTTCAAGCCCGTAATAGAAGGGCTTGAACGCAAACCCAACATACTGAATCTCTTCATGAAAAGTGTATGAACCTCGAGCTATTCTGAAAATTTTTCCTGAATTAAGAAGATTTTGGATGAGAACCTTGTGATAACCTTCAGGAGCCTGTCTTCTGTGGAGATAAGCCTTAAGTTCGTCAACACTGAACGCAGGTTTTGAGAAGAAGTGACTAACTAAGTCATGCATGTATTTCATTGAATTCGCCTCCTGATCTGTTCAACCATTCGATCGAATGTTGGAGGGATCCCTGCATAAACAATACTCTTCAGGACAGACTCGTCCACGGGCTTTTCCAGGCGTTCCATAAAATTCAGGAGAATAGACCTTACGTCGCCCAAATCATTTTCAACACTTACAAGATGAAAGATGTCGTATAAATCGCGTATGAACCTGCGATCTTCGTAAGCTCTAATTTTCTCAATAATAAACTGGTTTCTGGTCAGACTCAAAATCTCAATGTATGTACCGTCAACCAGCTCATAGGAAGCGTTTACTCCAGCAACTATAGATCTGTGGTTGATCTCAAGTTTTACAATTGATCTGCCATTTGAAACTGTTGAAAATATGACATTGCCAGAGTTTTCCACCTTTCTCAACTCCAAACCATGGGTTCTTACGGTTTTTTCAAATTCCATAAGTTTCTCCGGAAAGGAAATTGAATAGAAGTCCAGATCCTCAGAAAACCTTTTCCCTGAGAAACATCTCCATATGGCGGTTCCCCCATGTAAAATCAGGTCATCCGATACCGCATACATCAGACTTATTAGCTCATCCTGCAACAAGGCAACCTCCACCTGCTGTCTCTTTTTTAACTGATTTGTTATAGGTATTTTCAACAATTGTGAATTAACCAGAGATATATTAAATTATATCTCCCGTTAATCCGTGCCCTTATACCTTTTCAAAATAGCCTTAGAATTTCCAAATGGGTAATTTCTGAAACCATGTGTTGTAACCTGATGTGAAATTTTTAGATTCAATTCCCTATCCCAAATATTTGGTTTTTCATAACGGACATTAGCGAATCAATCCTTCAATTCCCATGTTAAAAATAAGAATGCTGTTTTTCCTGATTGCAAAGGATGTGGCAAGACCTATAGAGATATTGGTTCAGAATCAAGTTACTAGGTTGATGATGCTCCTCAAGCATTTCTTTCTTGAGTAAAATGGAGATTTCACAATAGAAACTATTATTTTTTAATTTTATTAATTATTATTAAGTGTAAATTATTGGCTAAATTGAATTCAAAGCAAATAATCGTCATAATTTATGTTGCTAACAACAAACCTACTGTTCCACGGCAAAATATGAATATTTTTTAATTGATAGAAGAGAGTTTTACTGCCAAATAATTTCAATAATTTCAGGTCAAAATGAAATTGAAACGTAATATTGATATATACAAGCAGATGTCTGCTCTCAATGAATATAAAGTTAACTGTATCTCTATTAATAGTCTTCTCAATGGCAACAGCCTCCTTTGTGGGGTTTAGTACCTCCGAATTTACTGGTTCGCACTCCTCAAAAGTGGTTGCTGTACTTGGTTCGCAGGGAGTTTTCTCAGAGGGCTTAGCAGGTCCACGTTCCTCAAATGATCTTCCGTCTACTGGCGGTTCCTTTTCGGGAAACGTGACCATTTACAGCAATGGGTCTCTGTCCACTTCCTCAGCACCAATCTCGGTTTCAGGTCATGTCTATACACTTACCAATAGTTTTGTGGGTTCACTTAATGTGGAGGCTAACAATTCAATCTTGAATGGAAATAATTATACAATTACTGGTTTGAACGGTATTCTGCCTGTTCTTACGGTGTCAAATGCCAGTGGAGTGAATGTTAATGATCTGTCAGTATCATCATCTAACAATACTTCCATGGGGGTTCTTATGTTTAACACCTCAATGGATCAATTCACAGACGTCAATATTTCTGTTCCCTACCTGGGAGTTGATGTTTCAAACTTTACTTCTTCAATTAACATATCACATTCAA
>JAJZWN010000107.1 GCA_021846695.1 Thermoplasmata archaeon | reverse complement strand
TTATACCCCTACTCCAGCAGCCCCCTGCTACCTGATAAGCGCATTATAAAAGTTGGTTTCGATATTTCGGGCAAAATCGGGGATTCCTATTTTATGAATCCATCCACCTTTCTCAGGGAATCATTAAAATATTTAAATCCAAAAAGTGGAGGAAAAATTCCTGCAAAGCCCGGAATAGATCAGAATTCCCAGATTCAGAGGGTTATGTTAAAAATACATGAAAATTTTTCGGGTTACACCGTAGCCGATGAATCAATTTCGGCATCACTATTCCTGAGGCAGATACTTGGATATAATCAGGATTCCTATTTTATAGGAAAGTCAGGGCAGATTGGATGGGCGTTGCCAGCTGCAGCAGGGATGGCAACTGTAAATCCAAACGTCCTCTGTGTTATCGGTGATGGTGCCTTTATGTACACTTCACAGACCCTATGGACCATAAAGAACTATAACCTGCCGGTTAAATTGATAATACTGGACAATCATGGTTACGGCATACTGAAAAAATTCCAGGAGGTTAACTACAATAATGCCAGCAAATATCTTTCCTTTAAAATTGACCTGAAAACTGTTGTAGAGTCTTATGGAGTAGATGTAAAAGAAAATGACGAAAGCATGAAGGATATAGAATGGATCAGGTCACATGATGGCCCTGCAGCACTTATAATCAGGGTGGATAAACCTTATGGATACAATTTATTCAATAAATGAATTTCTTTATCCCGCTTATTCTTTAAAAACTCATTTGAAATTCTCAAAATTAGATTTAAATATAATAATAAAATTTCTATAAAATGTGCAGAATGTTAATTCTTAATGGAGATTTTAGAAAAGGAGAGGAACAAATTTTTAATGCCATGAAAGAGGTAACCGTTGCCGATCCATATTCAATGGAAGTTTTCGGAAGAACCATCACACATAATGATGGATGGGGATATGTTTCCTATGGTGACGATAAGATAAGCCATTACAAATCAATAACTCCATATTTTGAGTCAAAAATACCTGAAATATCAGGAGAAATACTCATGCTGCACGTTAGAAAAGCCGGTAAAGCCGGACCATTTGGCCTGGTGAATTCACATCCCTATTACCGGACAACAGCCAGCCATGATATATACCTTGTACATAATGGATTTCTCGGAAAGGCTGAAATGCAAACCGGCAAATCCCAGGAATACCTGCAAACCCACAGCGATAGTGAAATATTCCTTGACAAAATGATAACATTTCATGGGAGCATTCCATTTATGCTGGAACAATCTATAAATTTTGTCTATAAAAATAATGCTCTAAAGGGCGGAATAAATCTGTTTGTGCTTGCCATTGACAGAAATACAGGAAAACCTGAAATATACGCATACACCGATGCAGCCAATTACAAACTTTACCATGAGCTTTACTTTATCGACTTCGGTGTCTATTCTGGAATATTTTCATCCAGTTTACTTGCATCCAGGCATTTCCCCAAATTTACAGAGAAGATAACACTTAAAAGGCATGTAATTTATGAAATGCAGGGAAATCAACTAAAAGATATTACCACAATAAACGATTTAATTTAATATTAATAAACCATCAAATTCACCTCCGGCTAAATGATGACATACAATAGCAATACCATAAAAATATAACGAAATGTTTATAGTAAAATTTATTAATCATTTTACCTTTAATTTTTATGGCAAGTAAAAAGACCAAAATTTTTATCGCTATTATTATAGCAGCTATTATAGTAATCGCAGGGGTGTCTATTGTACTTCTGGATCATAAATCCACTGTATTTACTGACACTGCACAGACGGCGGCTCCAGGATCCCTTGACCCAGCAAGTGGATTCTTCACCACAAACGGTCCACTGTTCGGGGCAATGTTCAATACATTAACTGAATTTAATGGATCCAGCACAACACAGGTGGTACCTGTACTGGCATCCAGCATTACCAATGTAAGTGACCAGAACTATACTTTCAATCTTAGAAGCTACGCAAACTTCAGCAATGGCGAGCCTCTTAATGCATCATCTGTATGGTTCTCATTTTACAGGGGAATTGTAATGGCCCAGGGCCCATATGTGGCTGATTATCCGAATATACTTTTCAACAATACAAATTATGCTAATGTAAGCATAGCTATTCCATGGGGGTTAAGATCAGCCCTTGTTAATGCTGGCTATACATTATCAGGGAATCTGTCAAATCAGTATAAGCAGGCAGCAACAGACCTTGACTCAATACTCTCCAATTTTAATTACAACAGCACCGAGCTAAAAGTTATGAAATATCCAGATCAGGCCGTTGTTGTAAAATCCACACATGTGGTTGAGATAAACACCATGAAACCCTATTCATACCTGCTGCAGGATGTTGCAGGGTGGTGGGGAGACATACTTTACCCGGCGTTCATAGACCAGCATGGTGGTGTTGTTTATAATACGCAGAATTCTTATGTAAACCTTCACGGTGCTATCGGTTCAGGACCTTATGTACTTGAAAGTGCATCATCAGGACTTGGAACCATAGTACTGAAGGCAAATCCTAATTACTGGGTAGATGGACATACCTCCCAGGTTCCCTCAATAGCACAGCCAGCACACATAAAAAAGGTCGCTATAAAGTATGGTCTCAGCCATTCTGACAGGCTTGAGGATTTTGATAAAAACACATCACAGATAAGCGAGGTAGGTGCAACTTCCTTCAAGAGCATTATAAATGGATTCTATGACAAAAGCGAGGCAAACGGCAACCTGGTTAAATCAACAGCAGTCCTGGGAACCTTCTACATATCCATGAATGTCCAGAGATCCTATACAAACAATACACATTTCAGGGAGGCACTTTACGATGCACTGAATTACAGTGCTGAACTGAAGCCCTATGACAACAATTACAATGGGACAGCCATGGCCTATACAGAGTTAGGGCCATTATCGCCACAGTATGGAAAAGCATATTATAACCCTGATAACTTCCCGCTACCCACACAGAATTTAACTGCAGCAGTTCAGAATTTAACCGCAGCAGGAGATGAGATGCATTTCTATGTTAAACTGCCAGGCGGCACAAAAATAGGTAATACATCAGGTACTGATCTCTCAACACACGACTTTGTAATTACCGGAACGTCCCCTCCAACATCGCTTGAGGATTCACAGGTGGCAGTTGCAATAGCTTCATTTGGGGATATCGGCCTGAAATTTACATCGAAATATGTAACTGAAGCAGTTGTTGGCACATGGGATAATGCCAGTGTTACACCCCATTTTGTTGACCTGGGGTGGGAACCTGATTTTTCAGATCCCATAGGACAGCAGCTTGAGGCAGTATACGATATTACTGACGGCGGAATAGGAAACAAGGCCTGGGTTGACAACAACACATTACAGAAGATATTCAACAATCTTGACTTCCTCAATGTAACTGATCAGACAAAGGAAATGAAAAACGTTTCCAGAATTGTCTATGACCAGTATGCCTATATGTGGCTTCCCATGCCCGATGCATATTACTTTGTTCAGCCCTATGTGCATAACTTCCAGTATAACTCTTTCATGGGGTATTTCTATAATTTAATGTATATCTCATACAGTGGAAATACCGCTACTGTACT
>JAJZWN010000002.1 GCA_021846695.1 Thermoplasmata archaeon | reverse complement strand
AGTTTGGATGAGAATAATGTTATTATGGATATTAGGTCCCTGGTCATTTCCTTATTTGCTGATAATATTTCTTCCCCATCTGTTTCTATTATTCTTGTATTATGTATCTTGCATATATTTTCTATTAGGTCAAATCCGAACCTTGCCAGCCTGTCCCTATGGGTAATATATATGTTGTTTACTTTATTGTCCTCGATCATATTCAATAATTCAATGAACCCTTTCCTGTTGAACTTCAATCCGGATTTAATATCACTGAATACCTGTGCATCGGGATATAATGGTTTTAATCTATTTATTTGATTATACAAATCATTCTTCTGGTCACTGGATGATACCCTGGCATATATTGCATCTATTCTGTTGCTCTTTACTCCTAATATTCTGTTGATTTCCTCCTCAGGTACCCTTCTGAAGTTGTTTGATAATCTTATGCAGTGTATTTTTCCCTCACGGTCCCACCTTCTAAGTGTGGTTGCATCTATCTGCAGTATATCGCATGCCTCCCTGATTGTGTATATCCTGCCCATATATATTGCATAATAATAAATAACTATATATAAATATTGACATTAACAGTTTAAACCCCACGCAGATATTAACCATTAAGCGGAAAGCCCCCTGAGGTAGATGGAGGAAGGTCTCTTATTTTCAGTAAGTTATAAAAGGATGTTATGAATTTGCAACAGTGGACAATGACATTAAAAATATAAGAAGTACAGAAATCCAGTATTTATTCAAGCTTCTCCCTGTATTCATTAAATTCAGTTCTGATAGGAAAAAATCCAGACGGCAGGAGGAATATGATTATAGAATCGAACGGCATGGCAGAATTGCTGTAAACACATTTATACAGCTCGGGCCAACGTTTATTAAACTGGGGCAGGTGCTTTCAGCCCGTCCCGATCTGCTGCCCAAAGAATACCTAAAAGCATTTTCTGATCTTCAGGACAGGGTACCACCGGACAATTTTGCCTATGCACGCAGAATAATAGAGGAAAATGTTGGAAACCTTGACAAGGTTTTTGATGAATTCAACGAGAATGCAATATCTGGGGCTTCCCTGGGGCAGGTTTACCGGGCAAAATACAGGGGCATCGATGCAGCTGTAAAGGTTAACAGGCATGATATAGACAGGGTGCTCAGGAGGGATTTGATTATTATCAAAAAACTGCTGGACCTGTTCAAAAGATTCATAGATAACTTTCTTTATATAAGTATCTCGAATGTCATTTCCGATTTTTCAGCCAGAATTTATGATGAAACAAACTATCTCATAGAGGCGGATAACATAAGGAGAATCAGGACAAATATAAAGAAATACAACATAATCATACCTGAAGTTCTGTTTGCCTCAAAACAGGTTTTGATACTTACATATATTGAGGGAATAAAGGTTACCGATGTTAAAAAACTCAATGAATATGGCATAGACCTTCCGAAGCTTGCACATGACCTTGATATAACATTTCTCCGTATGCTTCTGCGCAATGATATATTCCATGCAGATCCTCACCCGGGGAATATATCAATTTCCAGGGATGGCAGAATTATTCTTTATGATTTTGGCATGGTGGGGAAGCTTGACGATGATACCAGATTTAAGTTATTGAAGCTGTACGATGGACTGATTAACAAAGACCCAGATACTATTATGGATTCACTGATTCAGCTGAATGCACTTTCACCGGCTGCCAACAGGGGTATAGTAAGAAAAGGAATAGAGCTATCCATAGCCAACCTTTCCGGAACAAATGTAAACGAAATGGATATCAGGGAACTGCTTGCAATAGCAAATAATGTAATCTTTGAGTTCCCGTTTCATCTCCCCAGGGAACTGGTGCTGTATATGAGGATGTCATCACTTCTTGAGGGCATATGCAAGACACTGGACCCGAATTTCAAGTTTGTGATTGTATTGAGGGATATACTTTACAATGAGGGCATGCTGCAGGAACTTTATACGAAAGAACTGAACGAATTTGCACAGAAGGCCGTAATATCAATAGAAAAGGGCCTTGATGTACTTCCACTTCTGAAGAGGAGGCTCGAAGAACAGGAAATGCCTGTCCAGGAAAACAGAAAACTCCCCGCAACAGTGTTTTTATCTGCAGTATTTATCGCCATGGCTTTATTTTCAAGAATACATCCAGTGGTCTCATATATAATCATGGCAGCAGACATTATAGTTCTGCTTTTAACCCTGAGGAGATAAACCTGTTATCTCTAAAAATAAATTCTATTTAGATTTAAAATCTCATTCAATTTTTACTGTTTTTACATTCTTTACAGGTATTCTTAATGATAGTACACCATCGGTGTATTTTGCTGTGAAATCCTGTTCAGTATCAACCTCAAGGGGGAGTTGCATTCTTTTGAAAACTTTGTCAGGTCTCTGGTTTTCGAATACCGTGCCATCTGGTTTGATCTCCCGTTCAGCCCTTATTACAATAGCATTCTTCTCAATTGTAACCTTTATATCATCCCTGTCAAACCCGGGAAGGTCTGCATCTATCCCTATGTATCCATTGTCCTCATACACTGTAACCGGCGGGTACATGTAGCTCATTATTTCTCTTGCCCTGTTGTTAATATTTTTCATAAACTCGTCAGAGTAATATTTTAACGGTCTGTACATATTTCAAATATAAATTATGAGTACTAAAAGTTTACGTTAATATTCACCATACAGTTTTTTCAGCACTAAATATAAAAAAATCTTTATCCGCCACTATTTCTTTCCATTATGCTATTTTTATCTTTCCCTGTCCTTAAGTTTCTCTGGCCTTGCCACCTGCTTTCCAAGTATTTCCTCGGCCATGGTATAAGGGTCTTCTTTCAAAGGATTATCTCCAAATTCTATGCTGTCAACATAATTCGAATATTCATCATAAATGGCCTCCATGACAACCATCTTAAGTTTTTTGTAATATTTTTCACGTGGATTTCGGGCATTCATTTTCAGGATGCTCTGTACCAGTTCCCCATAGTGATCGCCAGTAAGTGAATTAACCCCGATAACCGGGGTTTCCAGTTTATTGCTCATGCTAAGTGATTCTCTTATGTCCTTGATTGCAAGATATGAACCCTCCCTGTCTATTTTGTTAACTACAAAGATGTCACCTATTTCCATTATTCCCGACTTTATCGCCTGTATCTCATCTCCAAGACCGGGGGCAAGGAATACGCACGTCACATCCGCAATGTCCATAACATCTATATCTGCCTGCCCGGAACCAACAGTTTCAAGGATTATATAATCATTTCCGGCAGCCTCCAGAACCTTTACAATATCCCAGGTATATTCTGAGAGCCCACCGTTGTAAAGTCTATTTGACGTGCTCCTCATATATATTCCCTGCTTACTCAATGCCGACTGCATCCGTATCCGGTTTCCGAGTATGGCACCTCCAGAGAAGGGGCTTGCCGGGTCAATTGCCAGAACCGCAACCTTTCCATGGGCAGCAAGTAAAGGTGCCAGATTCCCTATTGCTGTGCTTTTTCCCACGCCTGGTGGTCCTGTGATGCCAACAACCTTTGCATCGCCGTGACCGTATATCCTTTTAATTATGGCCTTCCTTACCTCGTAGCCTGAGTTTTCTATGAGGGATATTGATCTTGCAATGGCCCTGTAATCTCCATGCAGTATGCCCTGAGCCAGGATATCAGTATTCATTTTCTCTCATTTTCCTTATTTCCCTGGCCCTTGTTTTAATATGGTCTATTATAACATTTAGAGGCGTGCCAGGACCAAAGTTCCCTGTTATTCCCATCTTCTCAAGGGCAGGTTTATCCTCATCAGGTATAATTCCGCCACCAACCACGGCTATGTCCTGTACCCCTCTTTTTTTGAGTATTTCCATAACATTCCTGAACGCGGTCATGTGGGCACCGTTCAAGAGGCTGAGCGCAATTACGTCCACATCCTCATTTATCGCGGTATCAACAACTTCCTCCGGTGTTGGCAAAAGCCCGGCATAAATAACGTCCATACCTGCATCCCTGAAAGCCTTTGCAAGGACAAATATGCCGCGGTCATGCCCATCTATAGCCGGTTTTGCCAGCAGAACCTTTATGGGTGCTTCAGTATATTTTTGGCTCCTTCCACTCACCGAATATCTCCCTCCCAACATTTGATATTTCTTCCAGCGTGCAGTAATTTCTAACGCATTCCATTATATAGGGCATGAGATTAACCCTATCATCTTCCATCGCTTTATGGAGTTCCTCAAGAGACCTTGAAACTTTAGATTCGTCCCTGTTCTTTTTGACATTCTCAAGGCTACTTATTTGACCTTTCTCAGCCACATCGGTGATCTTCAATGTGTTGATCGGTTTTTCATCCCTGTCAACATATTTGTTTACCCCTACTATTATATCCTCCTCTCTTTCTATTTTTAGCTGCTTTTTATATGATGTGTCAGCTATTTCCTTTTGCAAATATCCGGATTTTACGGCATTAAGGATTCCCCCCATCTTCTCAATTTCTGAGAAGTATTTGTATGCCTCGATCTCCATCTCACATGTGAGCCGCTCCAGATAATAAGAGCCACCCAGTGGATCAATAACATCGGTTATTCCAGTTTCCTCAGCCAGTATTTGCTGTGTCCTCAGTGCAACCTTTACTGCATCATCAGTTGGAAGCGCCCAGGCTTCATCGTAGGAATTGGTGTGCAGGCTCTGGGTGCCCCCCAGAACTGCTGCCATGGCTTCTATTGTTGTTCTGACTATATTGTTCAGTGGCTGCTGCCATGTAAGCGTGTAACCGGATGTTTGTGTATGGAATTTCAACGCCATGCTTTTCGGGTTTTTTGCATTGTATTTTTCCTTAAGCACCGTTGCCCATATGCGCCTAGCCGCCCTGAATTTTGCAATCTCCTCAAAGAAGTTAATGGATGAATTGAAGAAAAATGATGTTCTCGGTGCAAAATCATCCACGTCCAATCCTGCATTTATGCCCATCTCAATGTAATAAAACCCATCAGCAAGAGTAAATGCAAGCTCCTGTACCGCGCTGGATCCGGCCTCCCTTATGTGATATCCTGAAACACTTATGTAATTCCATTTTGGGACGTGTTCTGTTGAATATACAAGCATGTCCCTGATTAGCCTTAGATGGGCCTCAGGCGGGTACATCCATTCTTTCTGGGCTATATACTCCTTCAGTATATCTGCCTGTACTGTTCCAGAAATTTTTTCTAAGGGTATGCCCTTTTTTTCTGCCAGTACAAAATACATTGCTGTGAGTATGGCCGCAGGAGCATTTATTGTCATGGATGTGCTTACCTTTGAGAGGTCAATGCCATCAAATATTCTCTCCATATCATGAAGTGATGAAACATTAACACCGCATTTGCCTACCTCGCCCTCTGCCCTTTTGCTGTCACAATCGTAACCATAAAGCGTTGGCATATCAAATGCTATACTCAGCCCTGTCTCCCCATTTTCTATTAAATATTTCAGCCTCTTATTTGTATCGTCCGGTGTCCCGAAACCCGAGAACATACGCATGGTCCAGTTTCTTCCCCTGTACATGTTCGGGTATATACCACGTGTAAACGGGTACTCACCCGGATAGCCAATTCTTTCGGCAGCGTCTCTGGGAAGGTCTCCAGCTGTATAAAGTTCCTTTACTGGCATCGATGATGAATTTTCCCTGGTTTTATCCTTATAACCGGTTTTTTTGTTCCACGGATTCAAAACCGCTTCCTTCCATTTTTCATAATTTTTATCTTCACTGAAGGATTGCATTATTTCCTTTGCTTTTATATCCCAGAAATTATCCATATTCTCTTAATAGCTAAAAGCATTAATATTTTTCTTATGGGACACATATAGAATCAGTATGGTAGGACCCAGATCATTTCTTATGTTCATCAGGACCACATTTACCGGCCATAATATCCACCTTATTTGTGATAAATCCGTTTAATCCTGCGTTGCATATCTTATCTGCATCTTCAGGGTCATCTACTGTCCATGGCAAAACAGAGTAACCTGCCCCGTGGATTTTTATAAATTTTTCAATATATTCTTCCTTGAATTCTGGGAGATAAAGGGATATATCCATGGACTCAAGGTCCTTGCAATCGATTTTTCCTATATATTTTTCCGAATGGCTATCGTAATCAAGGCCCAGCATAATAGTGCCATTCAATTCTCTCGTTCGTTTGATTGCATAGGGGTCAAAAGAAATAATGCATACATGGTCCTCCATTCCTGTTTCCCTTATTACATTAAGGGTGTGCATTGGGAGATCATTTTTGATGATATAACCATCGTCATGCACAGTTTTTAATTCTACAAGAAAGTATTTGTCCCTGTGTGCCATTAAAAGATCCTTTAATTTCGGAATTTTTTGACTTCCAATATTAACCTCATAGATTTCTCCGGAACTCATGCTTTCTACTTCCTGGTTCAATGACGCGAGGCGCTGCAGATTGAAGTCATGTATTACGAATACCTCATTATCACTGGAAAGGTGAACGTCCAGTTCAACAATGTTTGTGAATTTAAATGCATTTTCAAAGGACTCCATAGTATTCTCTATATATTTTGATGGCAACCCTCTGTGGCCTACCACAATGAAATTTGAATCTATATATCTGCGTATATTCATTCATGGTAATTTATCACAATCTAATAAGAATATTGCCTGCTGTGCCCCTGTCTTCTACTTAACCCGTGGACTTCGTGCTCGTGAGTTAAAATGACGTGTAGTAATGTTAAAAGCCCAAAAGGTCAAGGAAATAGTAAAAACTGTCATTATCGCAATAATGACAGATAAAAATCAAATACATATATAATTAAAAATCAAATTTTTTAATAATCTTTTCATTATAGTAACTGGCATATGTATATTTTCTCAATAATGGATAATAGTTAAGGTTGAACTTTCTAAGTATTTCCCTGACTTCCTTTGATGAATATGTAACGTCAAATTCTTCTTCTATATATTTCTGGATTTCACGTACGGTGCAAACTTTTTTATCTTCTATGCAGTTTTTCAGTATGCACATCTGATTCTCGTGCAATTTAGAAGGCCTGCCCATGTATGTTCTAACCACTACATTCTTTTCTTCATCCCTTTCAACTGAATTAACAGTCTGTAATTTATTCTGTACCATACTTTCACCCTACAATTCGTATATACATTTAACTTATAAATACGTTATTATTTTTGTAGAATAAATCAAAAAAAAACGAAATTATGTATATTTTGTAAGATTTCATAATTCACTCAAAAGATTTCAAAAGTTATCTATTATATTAACGGCTTTTGTATATTTAAGTCGAAAACCAACAAATCCGCTACAAAGAATGAATATATAATCGTAACTTCGTATTAATTCAAATTTTTTATTATTTATTATGATATTACTCAATATCAAAAATCCAATGTGAAAATCAAAATGCAATAAATTGAAGGGTGTATTTTTCATCCTTCTTATATCCCATAACTACATGCCACGACTAACCTATTTATATATCTATAATATCATTACTTATGAAATTTGCATCCCCCGGATTTGATATTGTTTCAGATTTTTTTGGGTATACCGATGGAGTTAAAATCTCTGTATCAGGGAGCCAGTGGTTTATAGTACCTCAAATTATCTCATATTTCGCCTCATCCGGAATCAGGGTTTATGTTGAAACATTGCCCTCGGTTCTTGTGAGGAAAAGGGCAAATGGCGTTCCAATTTCTCTGGGGAACCTCCAAATAGAAGGTGTTCCCCATATAATCTGCATTGATAACGAGTTGATCCGCAGAATGAATTTAAGTGACAGGTTTCCTGCTTTTGAGGATCATATGTGCATTGCATGGTCCGGTAAGGGTAATAAGCCAGACCTGTGTGAAATCGATAGAAAAGGTCTTGCAATACCAAACCCCCAGTTATCATCCATAGGAATGGCATTTAAAAAATATTATGAAAAGCAATGTGGTTATTATGGAGACCTGAAGGGCGAGGCTATAATATGCGACCTACACCATAGGGAAATACCCCAGAGAATTTTATCCGGGCAGGCTAATTACGGAATTCTGTGGGAGAGTGAGGCGAAATACTGGAAATTTAACCATTACATTCTTGATAAAACTGGAAAGAAATTTTCCTGGATTTTAACAGAAAATCCAGATATTGAATCAAAAAAGGTTTTTGATGCCATAAAATCAGGTGCCTTACAGGATTTCTACAGGAAATACGGTTTAGGAAACACATCCTGAAATATTATAATATTTAAGTGCATACAAAATAATATTAAAAATCCTTTTATATGAGTTTTATCTTAATTATCTGTATTGTGGTCTAATATGAAAGATAAAATGGAATTACTGTGGGACAGCATTGTAAAATATTCCAAAAGGAATGAAATTTCTATATATTATTCCACAGATGTGGATATAGTGATTAGCTTCGAGTGGGATAAACGCATGGGGGGAGCTGCAAAATTCCTGAAGAATGCAGGAGAAAGCGGAATTAAATCCATTGTGATTTCTATAAAAAGATTCGAAGATGAGGATATGGACTGCTCTTCCATAGATTGCAAGAAGTACAGAGGCAAGATTGCAGAAATTGATATTATGTATATATCAAATGATGTGGGTTACAAATACCATGAGGAAGCGGACTGGTTCGCAGAGTTAAACACATTCAATATCGATGACCTCCTGGAAGAAAATGATGAAAAGAAGGTACTGCCACTTACCAGAGAGGTCAATGAAAAATCCATAGATTCACTTATACAGGATATGTTACAGTATTTTGACAGTGAGGTTGTGGATTTAGAATCTGATGAAATAGACAGTAATATGAATAATTTCTGGATGGATAAGGGAATAAATTTTGATTTTCCGGTAGATCAGGAATTAAAGCTGAAAATTGACCGTGTTAACAGGGAAGCCCGTAAAAAAATAGAAAAAAATATGAAGTCTGTTGAAAGGCAGAATCTGGTAAAATTAATTCCCACTGTTATCAAGGAAAAAATAGGGGATACCACTGATATGATCTCAAGGGAACAGCTTAAAAATTATCTGTCTGATAAGGGCATAACTGTGCACACAGCCTCCAATATAGATTATATGTATAACCAGCTGCTGAAGGAAATCAAAATACAGAATAAAAAATATTAATTTTATATTATGATTTTCATGTATAAATTAGTCATATAAGATAAAATAACCATGAATATCTGTTTTTCTTATATATAAAGGCATATTTTGTAATTATTGCCACTAATTAGTGTTTTGCATTATTAGCAAGAAAAAAGACAAAACTTATATATTATTCTATATGCTTAACATGATTAGTTAATTAGGTGAATTAAGATGGTATTGACAGAAGAAAGAAATAAATCCGAGGTCAGACTGGCGAATGACTTTGAGATAAGTAGAAACGCGCCGTTCAAGACTGTAGATGAATTCTTGAAAAGTATGGGCCATTTAATTACAGACGATATGCTTGTTTTAAGAGTAACAGAAAGCTTATGCCCTCTATGCGCAGATGAAGAGAAATTCGATCAGATGAGAATTCCCGCAATCGTGTACGAGGAAGGGGGAGAAGTTGACCTTATCAAAGAATGCGCTGAACATGGTATAACAAAAGAAAAGTACTGGGAAGACTATGATATGTACGAGGAGGCAAAAAAATTCCAGGACAAGGAAGGCACAAAAATATTGAATCCTAACGTTGCAGTATATGCCGATAAAATTGTATGCCCCACACACTGTGGTCTGTGTGTAAAGCACAAATCCCATACAGGACTGGGAAACGTTGTTATAACGAACAGGTGTGACCTATCATGCTGGTACTGTTTCTTCTATGCAAAGGAGAACGAGCCCATATATGAGCCATCTCTGGACCAGATTAGGTTAATGCTCAGAAGAATGAGAAACGAGAAACCAGTTGGTGCTAACGCAGTGCAGATAACTGGGGGAGAGCCGACTCTCAGGGATGATATTATAGATGTAATAAGAATCGCCAGGGAAGAAGGCTATGAGCACGTCCAGATGAACACAAACAGTGTAAGGGCAGCATACGACCCTGACTTTGTCAAAAGGGCAAGGGACGCAGGATCTAACGTTGTTTACACGAGTTTCGATGGTCCAACTCCGAGATCAAATCCAAAGAACTTCTGGGAAATACCCATGGCGCTGGAGCATTACAAGCAGGCACCAATGGGGGTCGTACTTGTGCCCACTGTTATAGGCGGAATAAACGATATGTACCTTGGAGATATGATAAAGTTTGCAAAATCCAACATGGATGTTGTAAGGGGAGTCAATTTCCAGCCAGTAAGTCTTGTAGGAAGGATGTCCGACCGTGCAAGGGCAAGGCAGAGGATAACAATCCCGGGAGCAATAAAGAAGATCGAGCAGCAGCTTGATGGCGCAATAGGAAGGGAAGACTTCTTTACCGTGCCAGCAACAACAGATGTTTCAAACTTCGTGGCAGCGCTCAAGGGCCATCCAACATACAAATTATCCATACACTTTGCATGCGGAATGGGAACATACATATTCGTTGACAATGATAAAATCATACCTGTAACAAGGTTTGTTGATGTCAAGGGAATGTTTGAATACCTTTCCGAACTTGGAGACGATATAAAATACGCAAAATGGCAGGCACCAAAGAAGGTAGAATCCGTTACCAAACTGCTGTTACACCTGAAGAAATTCGTGGATTACAGCAAGGCTCCTGAGGGATTCAAGCTGAAGGATATGGTATACAATGCTTTCACAGAGGGAGATTACCATGGACTGAAGGCCTTCCATTACAAGTCTCTGTTCATAGGATTCATGCATTTCCAGGACCCATACACATACGATGTGGATCGTGTAGAGAGATGTGATATACACTATGCAATGCCAGATGGAAGGGTAATACCTTTCTGTGCATTCAATGTGATACCGGAACTTTACAGGGATTCAACACAGAGAAAGTATTCAATACCTGCAAATGTGTATGAGGAGAAGACCGGGTTTGACCTGAAAAAGGACAAATACTTCAGAAAATACACCGTGGAGGAAAAGAAGAGGATCATAAGCTTCTATGAAAGAAGCCTTGGAAGAAACCTTACCTCCAAGGAAATAGGACTTGACCTGGACAAGGATGAAATCCCAATGATATCATCCATAAACCCGGATCAGTAAACCTATAATTTTCAGTATTTTAGTATTATATTTTATATTTATTAGTATTATTCTATGCCATGATTTATGATGTATTAGACCATACAGCGGACCTTAAAGTCAGAATATACGGAAATTCTTATACTTCAATTTTTCAGAACTCTGTAATTACCATCTCCGATTTAATAATGGACAGAAATCTTCTGAAGCCTGGTTTTAATAAAACTATTGAAATTGAAAAAAATAGCCCGGATAACATACTGGTAAATCTACTCAATGACATCCTATTTTATATGGAATATGAGAATGTTATATATTTCGGCTCAAAATTAGATTTTACAGAAAACCGCCTTCACGGCAGGATATTTGGATCCAGCATTCCTGATAATGTGGAGTACAGAAATGTCATAAAGGCGGCCACCTATTATGATCTCAAGGTGGATCCCGAACACGGGTTTGCCATGGTTGTATTCGATATCTGATCAGCTGATCTCTATGAGGGGCCTGCCCGGCCATGGGTTTTTCTTCTGTATGCTGTCAGATTTTACCACAGTAATATCCAGCTTGAGAGAAGACTCGAGATATTTTCTATTTGCCTCTATTATACTGTATTCGTCAATCATCTCCGTATCAATTCTGTTTTTGTTTTTCATGTAATCTCCTATCATGGTGCGGTACTCCCTGTCCAGGTTCCCGCCAGGATATTCCTCAAGGAATGTTTTCTGTTTCTGCCCGTAAACTGTAATTGTAGCCTTTTTGGCATCAATATGGATAATTTTGAGGATTTCCCTTATGTCTGATATTACCCTGTTAAGATAGTTTTCAGATTTTAAAATATTGTAATCTATCCTGTTATCTATGTTCATATCAATTGTCTGTGCACTGACAAAACTATTATTGTCTATATGCCTGTGCCAGTACTCCTCTGCGGCAAAGGGTATTATTGGAGAAAGGGCTTTTAACCAGTCCGCAAGAACAGGCTTCAGGGCTATATTGATATTGCCTCCGTGGCTTTCAACATTCCTGAGATCGTTCATGACATTGTAAAATATTGCTATATACGAATCCCTTATGTTCATTGACTCCATGTCAGCAATATACGTTTTTAAATTCCTGTAAAAAGCGGATTTGAACCATGAATAAATATAATTACTATCATCATCTCCTGGAGAATAGGCATCAAGGATATCAGTGAAATATGAATACCTTTTTATTACCGAAGAAAGATCTTTCTCATTCCAGTCAAGAAGTGATGAAATATCGGCTCCTGCAGCCATGAAAAGCCTGTATATATCTGCTGAATAATGCTTAATTATCTCCAGGAGGGATATTACATTTCCCTTACTTTTTGATATCTTCGCACCATTTGATATGACGAGGCCCGATATCATCAGCCCACCAGGTAGCTCCTTACCACTGAAAATGGCTGCATGATTCATTATATAGAAGGCGAGGTGGTTGGATATGTGTGGCGGTGCTGTTATCCTCAAATCGTTCCCGTACCAGTATCTGAATTCATCCCTGGCTTTTCTGGCATTCTCCATTGTATATTCATCGTATTTTTCCCTAACTTCCTTACCCAGCAGTATATAATCAAGTATCCCGTAGGGAATTTTTTTAAGATGTGCGTATATACTTTCAAGTTCATTCTTATTTGTATAGGCGAGCATGTAAATTGTCGAATCAGAAAGGGATTCTATAACCCATCTTTCATCAAAGGGCAGTTTGGTGCCGATGCCTCTTCTTCTGGCGCATGGCCTTTCCTTTAGCCAGTCAACAGCATCGTTCATTAGCTTTCTGTACAGTTCAGGATAGAATTTCATTGAATTTACCAGTTCATGTGCTTTTTCTTTTAGCCATTCCGGGGAATAATCAATAAACCACTGGTCATTGAGCACTGCAACTATAACTTCCGATCCTGACCTTGTTACTGCTTTTCTGGTTGTTTCATAAAATATGTATGCAAGGTTTTTTTCCTGCATTTCCCTTTTAATTGCCTCCCTTCCGGCTTCAACAGACATTCCGCTGTATCTGCCAGAATTAATTAATGTGCCGTTGTAAAACTCCTCCTTATAAAGTTCCTGTGTTGCATCCTTGAGCCTTTCACTGTTTTTCTCAAGATCATATTTTTCAACCAGTGATTCTACTGATACGTTCCTATCAACTTTCACCACTTTCTTTAAATTATTTTTTATTCCATTCTTATTATAGTAAATATAATCAAAAATGGAGTGCCCTGGCACAGAATACACAATGCCGGTTCCGTTATCCGGATCAACAAATTCAGCATTTAAAACCCCGACCTTTTCACTGCTGAATGGAACCTGGAATTCAGATGCTACTATCTCATCAGAGGGGACATCCCTAACATACTGAACGCCTTCATGCTGCATTGAAAATTTTTTACACCCGCTACTGGACATCACTATATCCATTCCACGGTACCTGACCATTTCATACCCTGCAGACGGGTTTATCCATAGATTTGTTACACCGAATATTGTTTCAGGCCTCAGCGATGCCGCCATAAGGGAATATTTTTCACCCCTGAACAGTACACCGGTGAATTCTTCGATACTTACCTTGTCAGTATCACCATCCTTGATATCATCCTCCCCAACTGCATTTTCATCCCTGATGCTGTAAAGTATGGGGTAGCTCCCTCTTTTAATAAGCCCCTTTTCATTTAGCTGGTTGAACTGCCACTTTACGACTTCCTGGTAAAATGGATCAGCAGATGTAAACTTCCTGCTCCAGTCGATGGAATACCCAAGGTCCATGAAATCCTTTATTATTACCCTGGAAAAGTAATCTGCTATATTCTGCGGCTCCCTGAAAGATTCCAGTATTCTATCTATGTCCTCGGGTTTTTCATATTCGGATAGATAACTCATGTAAAGCCTTATGGTATCCTTATCACCATTTCTCAACCTCTCAGAGAATGCCAGTATCGGCGTGCCACTTTCATGGAATCCCATGGGAAAGAGGACATTGTACCCTGTTAGCCTTTTGTAGCGTGCAACTATGTCTCCAAGCGTATATGTTCTCCCATGGCCAACATGCAGCGAGCCATTTGTATACGGCCATGGTACAGTTACAAAAAATTTCTCCCTTGTGGTGTCTGCAGCCGGTTCGAAGATATGGCTCTCTGCCCAGCGGTCACGCCATTTTTCCTCTATGCTTCTTTCCATTTAAACCACTAGAACTGCTGCGGCTATGACTGTTGCCCACTCATCGGGCTTTAGCACAACCGTCGTTGCAGCGATATTTTTTGTTGTAAGTATCTTATCATCCAGGACATACTCATTTTTCTTCTCTTCCCATCTCAGATGGTCATCAAGTCCCATTGTGCTTGCCAGCATTTCTGCAGCAAGTTTTTCAGCGAAATGCCCGGAGTCATTTTCAGTCTGCCCGAATGTATGATGCTCACTTAAGTACCCCCATTTGCTTCTGTCAGATGGTACTGCCACACCGATAGCAGACGATATCATCCTGTTAAGCTCATTGGATGAATTTCTGGCCAGTACTGTAAATAAAATCTGGCCGTAGGAAAGTAGCTTTATGCCCTCTGATTTATCAACTATTTCAGCATATGGCGGCAGGATTGAACTGACACTAACCAGGTTATATGCAGCGATATCAGCATCTCTCAGTGCATTTTCGAAAGATTGCAGCTGTGTTTCTCCGCGCCCTATCCCCCTGGTGAAAAATATCTTCTTTGGAAGTAACATAGGGGTGTATTATTAATTATTTAAAATATTTATCTTAACGGGTTTGTGCGCCAAAGCATAGATTGCCTTTGAACATCACCCATCCAAACCCGGCAAATTGCCTGTGTTTGAATCCTGTGCTACAAAAATTTTATTGTAGAGATCCATTCCGTACCCTGTTATTTGTGGTTTGCCACCCACTATCCGGTATGTATGCTTTCCCGCTTCTGTTCTCTCTGCAACAAGAAACATGGATTTTTTCTCCACACTCCCGGCAACTGCAGATGCAAATTCATACAGATGTGAAACAAAGAATACAGCTACCTCATTTTCAAGAAGGGCCCTTGTTATTTCCAGGGCTATATCTGATCCCTCCCTGGTATTTGTGGAAGAGAAAGATTCGTTAAAAAGTACCATGCCGCCCTTTGTTAAATGTTTAACTATTTCATCCATCCTTGAAAGCTCATCCTCAAATTTTCCAATGTTGAGGTTTCTGTCCTCCTCGCTTTTGAAATGGGTATAAATTCCTGAAACCATATTTGCCCTGAAATGTTCTGAAGGAACAAAAATGCCGGCCTGCATAAGGATCTGTGCCTGCCCGATGCTTCTCAGGAATGTCGATTTCCCGCCACGGTTAGTTCCGGTGATTATAAATAATCCTGTATCATGGGATTCCATACTGTTTGGTACAATTGCCATATCGGTACTGAAAAGCAAACCCAGGTCATATAGCCCGGTAAAGGACATATTCCTTTTATGGCATGGTGTTGGAAAGCATATTTTGCCATTCTTTGCCTCTATATTTTCCATCAGGTTGATTGCGGCAAGATAAAATCCCACCTCCCTTTTTATATCATTATAAAATTCCATTACATTTCTGGCGGCGATTCTAAGTACTGTGGCAACCTTTCCCAGCCCACGGCTTTTTATGTCAGAAATCTCCTCTGCCCCTCCAATGTCCCTTTCGTGCAATGTGTATGTGAAATGCCTTTCAAGTATGCCCTTCATGGTTTTCTTTACTGATACGGAATTATAAGGTTCATGCAGAATATAATCCCTTCCGGAATTACCCGGTCCCAGTGCCATGCTGAGAGTTACACCATCACGGAAATTCAATTTGTCCAGGTATTCCATGGCCCTATCAAGATAATCAGGCCCGAAGTCCTCAGAAATTACACTGTAGAATTTCTTCAGGCCCAATGAATTGAAACTTTTCTTAGATTCATAGAGCAATGCCCTTAACTTCCCGGAGTAAATAATAAATTTACGCAGTATATCAACCGATACCTCTATTGAAAGGGCATCATTATTGCTGAACCAGAAAAACTGCTTTTTTGCATATTCTGTAAAATCAACAGCATTTCTGTATATTTCCAGGGCAACCCCGGTGTTAGCCATAAAATCCTTTAATATTTCCTGCCTGTACAGTATTTCATCTATGGAACAACATCCAGCCAGCAAAAATTCCATAGAAGTCTTCAGAAGAAAATCATCACCACCTGACATTGCATTAAATACAGGTTTCAATCCAAGGTCATTTATAAGTGCATCTGAGTTCCATGGCATACCATTAACCTTCCTTTTTCCGCTAATGCTGCTCAGGTACGTTCTCATTACTGATCCTCCTCCTCAAGTCTTCATAGCTCAGCCCGTATTTTTCCGCAAGTGCATGTGCATAGGTCATTCCATTTGATGGCTGTTTAATTATTTTATACGTTCTTTTTTCGGGGTCTTTGTTGTTGACCTGTGCAACATAACTTTCTGTTCCTTCTATTAGGGAGAGTTCGTGTATGAATGTAACGTAAACCGTAATGCACCCGATTTCTTTCAGATTTTCAATGATTTTCTTTCCTATCTCTATTCCATCACGTAAAGTTGCGGAGCTCAGCATTTCATTTATAATTACAATGCTTCTGCATGTTGCATTTTTAACTATTTCATGGAACCTGATCAATTCTTCCTCCAGCCTGCCAACTGGATTTTCAACTGTCTCTGATTTTTCAAAATGTGTGTATATCTTATCAGGGGCCTGGAGCCTTGCACTGCTTCCAGGCACCGGGAAACCAAGTGAAGCAAGATAGTGCATCTGGCCAAAGGCCCTGGCAAATGTGGTCTTCCCTCCATTGTTTGGGCCGGTCACAAGTATAATTTTTGCCCCACCTTCGAGATAAAAGCCGTTTGTAACAGGTAATATTCCCCTATCAAGGAGTTTCCCTGCAAGTGCCAGGTCATAGGAATTTCTTGAATAAAAAACATCACCGGAGGATACAATCTCTGGAATGCAAAAGTCCAATCCACTGTCTATGAAACGCCTCATGTAGGTTATGTATCTTGTATAAAATTTTATTTCACGCATAAGCCTTTCAATTACAGGACTGATAAAATTCTGATGGTTCTCATAGAACGATTCCATCCTTAAGAACTGATCCGGGTAAAGCCTTGATGCCATTTCAACCAATGAAGCCTCCACATGGCCGGTGCTGTATGAATAATTTTCCTTGAATTCCGGCTGTTCGCCATCAAGAAAACGGTCAAAGTATTTTACTATCTCGGCACCAAAATCCTCTGATTCAATGCTTCTCCTGACAGTTATCCTTGTACCCTTAACTGTAATCATATACCTTAAGGATTCCATTGCACTTTCCACTCCTTTTGATTCAGATGCCAGTATTCTGAATTCTTCAGATTTGCTGTATGATCTAAGGTAATTTCTTAAGCTATTCAGTCCATGGGATTTTACGGCATTATTATCAAGGCAATTAAGGAGCGAAATAATAGAATTACAATACAGATATGCGGAATCAAGGAATAGCCTATTTCTCTGCACTGAATCTACTTCCCTCAATTTTTTCATATTGTATTGCAGGATTTCGGCATCCTTAGAGAAAGACTCGATTCCCCTGCTTATGTTTATATCAGTCAGATCCTGAAACACCTCCTGCCTGTATTTTATATCCTGTTCAGATTTCATGGGCATATACAGCAAAGATTCAGTTTCATTATCATGTATGTGTCCATTTATTGCAGCAAAAATTTCATCCAGGGCCAGATCCCTAAAAATATCTGTTTCCCTTTCCATTACGGTTTTTACGCCATTGTCCCTGTAAATTATGCTTTCAAACTCCACAGTACCACTCCATTCCATTTTTATCAGGAGTTATCAGCACAGAGGCATTGAGTGGAACTCCATCCACATAGATTATAATGCTATTTTCAATATAAACATTTCACCTCTCCTGGTGGTAGCATTTATTGCCAGTTGGCCTATTCGTCTGCAGGATCCAATGCTATAGCATAAGAGCAGTTAACCATTTGAAGCCCCTCATAACTGAAACACTTTAAATAACATCCTGTTATTGGAATAGAGCAATGCCAGAACAAAGAGGAAATGTTTTCGATATGCTTGACCCCGCACTTAAAGATAGTGTGGCCAGAAACGGAATACTAATTCCAACGGAGGCACAAAAGCTTGCAATACCGGAGATACTCTCAGGTAGCAATGTGCTTTTGATATCCCCTACAGGGTCCGGAAAAACAGAGGCTGCTGTTCTGCCTGTGTTAAACAGGATCTACACTGAACGGCCCCAGGCTATAGCCCTTCTTTACATAACTCCCCTGAGGGCACTTAACAGGGATATGCTATCCCGGCTTATTGATTACTGCAATACACTTGGCATGAGGGTACAGGTAAGGCATAGCGATATAACGCAGTCACAGAAAAACGAAATCTCAAAAAATCCGGCACAGATACTTATCACAACACCGGAATCTCTCCAGCTTCTCATGATGGGCAAACGGCTCAGGGAGCACATAAAGAATATAAGGTATGTAATAGTTGATGAGGTTCACGAAATGGCGCAGAACGAGCGTGGATCACAGTTTGCCATAGCCATGGAGCGCTTAAAGGTCCTTGCAGGAAATTTCCAGGTTATAGGCCTGTCTGCAACCGCAAGAAATGAAAATGAACTGGCACTTTTTATATCGCCGTCAAAGGAATGCAAAATATTGAAGCCCGTTATAGACAAGAAAATGGATATACAGGTGATAATGCCTGAGAAAAGTGATGAGGAAACGGCCGAAATAATGGCATGCGATCCACAGTATGCGGGTTCAATACAGAGAATTCATTCCATAGTAGAAGAAAATACAGGAACAATAGTTTTTGTAAACCGGAGATACGTTGCAGAGGACATATCATTCAGGATGAAACTGTGGCTGAAAAATCCTGATATAGAGGTGCACCACGGTTCTCTTTCAAAGGAAACAAGGGAAAAGGCCGAATCAGATTTTAAGGAGAATCGTGTAAAGGCCCTTATTTGCACATCATCGCTGGAACTTGGAATAGATGTTGGATCAGCAGATATGGTTGTGCAGTTCAACTCCCCCAGGCAGATTAACAAGATGATACAGCGCATAGGGCGTGCTGGTCATTCACTGGAAAAAATTTCACGTGGCATGGTGATCTGCAACGATGTCATAGAACTGGAGGAGGCAAAGGCAATAGTAGGAAATATAAAATCTGGAGAGCTGGAAAACGTCATGATCAGAAAAAATTCTCTATCCACTGTTGCCAATCAGATCATGCTTGAACTGAATTTTTCCAGGAAAATGGATTATAACTACTTTTATAAGGTTATTACAGGTGCGTATCCTTTCAGGGACTTAACATTTGAGGATTACTATTCTGTTCTGGAATTGCTTTCAAAAACACGCAAGATAATTATAGAAGGAAATTTTGCCATAAGGAGATATCCGGTTCTGAAGTACTTCATTGAGAACATATCCATGATAGCCGGGGAGAAAAACTACCGTGTAATTGACGTAATAAATAAGCAGTTCATAGGAACGCTGGATGAAAAGTATGTGATAAACGAAGTTTCACCCGGTTCCTATTTTGTTATGAAGGGAAGCACATGGAGGACAATTCGTATAGACGATGACAAAATATACGTTGAGCCGTTTGCCACAGCTGCCATAGCCCCTCACTGGACCGGCGAGGAAATTCCGGTGCTGTACGAGGCTGCATCCCGTGTATCACTGGATCGCAAGAATAAAATAATTCCGGACTTTGTAAATAAAAACGGCAGGGTAGCGCTTGCTGAATGGTATAAAAATGATATGGCCACACTGGATAGAATCATAATTGAAGCACATAATTCTGAAATCGTTATACAGGTTCTGCTGGGGAGCCTCGGTAACTTTACCCTTGCCCAGATTCTGTCAGGGTTGCTTACATCTATTACGGGGGAAAGCGTGGAAATGGATTATTCACCATACCATATTTACATGCGCGTTTCCAGGAATATCTCGGCAGATGACATAAAGAACCTTATCATGAATATTGACAGGGATAATCTGGATGGCTATGTAAAATCATCTGCCAGAAGGTCACGTTTTTTCAACAATGTGTTTCTCTACGAGGCAAGAAAATTTGGGATTATTACAAATGAGGCTGACATAACCAGGATCCGTTTTGAGAAGATAGTTGATTCTTATTATAACACAGTTGTTTATGAGGACTCAATCAGGAAGTTAATATTCGATTATATGGATATAGACGTCCTCAGAAAATATCTGGAAAGGCTGAAAGACTCAAATTTTATACTAAAGGATAAAATATCAGAATCCTCTAACATATTCCTTTCCCATTACTCTGAAAGGATCATGCCATTGAAACCAACAAAGACCATCCTGGATTCTATCAAAAAGAGATTGATGAATGAGGAGGTTATTCTTTACTGCACATCATGCGGTAATAAGAGAACAAGAAAAATAAAGGATATAACAGATATACAGTGTCCCGTATGCCATTCACGGCTTGTGGCATCTGTATCCAAATTTGATGAAGAGTCAATATCTAAAAAAATTGACGAAAAAACCAGGCGCAGGCTGGTCAAAAATGCGCATCTTGTCAGGGAGCACGGCATAACGGCAATAATGGTAATGGCTGCCAGGGGGGTGGGCCCTGAGGTTGCATCAAGGATACTTGAGGTATCTTACCTTCATGAAGAAGACCTCATAAAACGGCTTCTAAATGCTGAAACTGATTTCGCCAAAAACAGGCAGTACTGGTGATTATTTTTATATATAAACGTATATTTATTTATACTGTATAATATAATTGCAGTTAATATAGTAAACTATATATAGAAGTTTATTTTTACTTACTTGATAATCATGATTGGTGGTCAACCCATATTTATCCTGAAAGAAGGAACTAAGAGAGAGAGCGGAAAGGACGCAATGTTCGAGAATATAGATGCAGCAAAAGCCATAGCAACATCTATTAGGTCTACACTTGGCCCGAGGGGAATGGACAAGATGCTTGTCGACTCCCTTGGCGATATAGTTATAACAAATGACGGGGTCACAATACTGAAGGAAATGGATGTTGAGCATCCAGCTGCAAAAATGATGGTTGAGGTTTCAAAGACGCAGGACAGCTATGTCGGCGATGGAACCACAACAGCAGTGGTAATAGCAGGAGCATTGCTTGACCAGGCCCAGGGACTGGTAAAACAGAATGTACACCCTACAGTAATCACAGAAGGGTATAAAACAGCAGCTGCACAGGCAAGCAGGGTTCTGGATGAAATTTCAAAGCCAGTATCCATAAAAGATAAGGAAGTATTAATTAAAATGGCAAAAACCTCGCTTAACAGCAAGAGTGCATCTGTTGAGAAGGACCTGCTTGGAGAAATCTCATACAATGCAATAAAGAATATTGCAGAGGAAAGGGATGGCAAATACCTGGTGGACTTTGACAACCTCCAGATCATTAAGAAAAACAGCGGAGAAATTGATCAGACAGAGTTAATTGACGGAATAATACTGGATAAGGAAAAGGTGCATCCCAACATGCCAAAAGTTGTAAAAAATGCAAAAATAGCATTGCTGGATGTGGCCCTGGAGATAAAGAAGCCGGAATTTGATACAAACCTTCAGATCAGCGATCCCTCAATGATACAGAAATTCCTGGGGCAGGAAGAGGATGTTCTAAGGGAAATGGTTGATAAAATAAAGGCAACAGGTGCAAATGTTGTTATAACCCAGAAAGGAATAGACGACATGGCACAGCACTACCTTGCAAAGGCAGGAATGTACGCAGTAAGAAGGGTTAAGAAAAGCGATGTTGACAAGCTTGCAAAGGCTACGGGAGCAGCCATAGTATCTTCACTGGAAGAAATTACCGCATCAGACCTTGGAATAGCCGCAACAGTGGAGGAAAGAAAGGTAAGCGACGATTACATGACCTTTGTCACCGGCAGCAAGAATCCGAAGGCAATCAGCCTGTTAATCAGGGCAGGAACCGACCATGTTGCAGATGAAATAGAGAGGTCATTAACAGATTCACTCCATGTTGTTGCAGCCGCAGTCGAGGATGGTGCTTATGTAACAGGTGGCGGATCAGCTGCAGAGGAAATCGCATTCAACCTGAGAAACTATGCATCCAAGGTAGGTGGAAGGCAGCAGCTTGCCATTGAAAAGTTTGCAGACGCCATGGAAGAAATTCCCAGAGCCCTTTCAGAGAATGCCGGTCTCGACCCAATTGACATCCTTATAAAAATAAGGAGTGAGCACGCCAATGGAAAGAAAACATACGGTATAAACGTCTTTTCAGGAAACGTGGAGGACATGGAGAAAACCGGCGTCATAGAGCCTATAAGGGTTGGCAAGCAGGCAGTCGAGGCCGCCACTGAGGCAGCAGTAATGATACTGAGGATCGACGACGTTATAGCAACAAAGTCATCCAAGGGCGGTTCACCCGGTGGAATGCCACAGGGTGGAGATTACTAAGGATAATCTTTATCCTTAAATTTAATTTACAGAATATTTATTTTTCCACTGATTTTTTGAAATCATCATATAGATATTTATATTTCATGGCAATAATATTTTATGAGATATAGTTTCCATCTTATTATAAGGAATGAAATGAAGGATGAATATATAAAAAGGCATAAAAATGTGTGGCCGGAATTATTAAAATTGCTGAAAGAAGCCGGTGTCAGGAATTATTCCATATTCATGGATGGCGCCGACATTTTTGGCTACTGGGAGTGCGAGGATTTAAGCAGGGCACTTGGCATTATAAACAGCAGTGAAATCAACAGGAAATGGCAGCAGTTTATGAGCGATGTGGTAATAACCGCTCCAGAAAACAGAACAGGGGATACAGTTATGGAGGTTTTCCACCTAGATTAATCCATGTGAATCGGATAGATCTCAACTTAATTTTCAAATATACTATTGTAAAATCCATCAATTCTCTTTAGAATTGCCTGGCTAACTGGGGGACAGGGGCACCTGCATGTATACCCTGAAATTACCTCTCTCTTCATAAGAAGGTATTTTTCCATGGATGTAAAGGCATGCAAATGATTCACCTCATATTTCAGGAGTTTGATCACATCATTTTTTGTATCACTGGTTCTGTTATTGAGAATGGTTTCTCTGATTTTATCCGGGATTGATGATCCAATTATGCTGCCTGTTGCACCAGCCTTTATTTCATTTTCCATATTCACCCCGAGATATCCCCCGTAAATTTCAGTATCCTTATACATAGCGCGCAGTATCCTCATTTTTTTCAAGGAACCACTGCCCTCTAATTTGAATCCTGCCAGTTTTCCGTTATCTATATACTTTTTCCAGAATTCAGGATCCGGTAAAATACTCCCAGGTATGCCAGTATCCTGGAATATCAATGGCATTCCAGAGCTTTCTAACACCCTGGACAGAAAGCGTTTGACAGTGTTTTTCCTGATACTGTAAAATGGCATATAAGATGGTATGGAAATTATCCCGGCAGCAGCACCATATTTTTCGGCCTCCATTTCCAGTTTCATTGTAGAATTTAAAGAAACATCATTCAGGCCGACAAAAATCCTCTGTTTGCTGCCTGCAGCATCAGTAATAAGTTTAATCTGCTTTTTCTTCTCATCCACTGAAAGCCTGTAATATTCGCCTGCGAAAAGGAGTATTGAAATGTTTTTTATATTAATTCTATGCAGATGTTCTACTATTCTTGAGGTTTCTTCCCAGTTTATTTCCTGATTTCGATAAAAAATTGTGGGAATTGCAGAGTTAATATTGAATTCAGTTTCATGAGTCATGCATATAAATAAATCAGAAATTTAAATATTTAACTACTGCATCCATATTGCCTGTTTTCCGGTATTTTCAAATTTAAGGCAAATATTTATTAGAATAGCTACAATATTAAAAATCATGATACATGTAGGTTTGTACTATAAGGTTAAGGAAGGCCATAATGAGGATTTTGTGAAAACATTCAACAGTGTGCTACAGCTATTGAAAAGCAAACCAGAAACGGGCTTTATCGATGGAAAACTCTATCAGGAAGTGGACTGCCCGAGGGAATATATGATTTACACAGAATGGAAGGATAGGACAGCATTCAAAAACTTTATAGAAATGAGGGAATTCAAGGAAACCACCGATTATGGGAATACGATACTTGAGGGAACACCGAGAAACAAAGTCTTCGGAGAAACCAATGGGCAAACTTATTAAATCATTTCATATATACAGTCCATGGAAATATCATATAAAGCCGGAAGCATAATATCAGATGAAAATTATGCCGGCATATTTTCATATGATGACAGGATAAAAAAATACCGGGCTCCGGCTTACATGTACTCTGAAATAATTAAAAAACCAGGAATCATAGATAAAGTTTTCCAGGATAAAAAACTGGAAATAGATTCCAGCATAAATCTCAGGCCATACCAGAAAAAATCTCTTGAGATGTGGGCAAGGAATAACTATTCAGGAACTGTTGTTTTGCCCACTGCTGCAGGTAAAACTATACTTGGAATATACGCCATAACCATGCTAAAAGTCCCAACAATAATACTTGCGCCAACAATAGAGCTTATCATACAGTGGAGGCAGAAGCTTAAGGATTTATTGAATATAGATGTGGGGCAGATAGGAGGTGGCGAGAGGGATATAAAGGATATCTCTGTTTCTACATATGACTCTGCGTATTTAATGGCTGAGGGGCTGGGCAACCGCTTCAAATTAATTATTGCAGATGAGGTGCACCATATGGCATCTGAAAGCTATTTGCAGATAGCCAAATTCTATGCATCACCCTACAGGCTTGGCCTTACCGCCACCTATGAAAGGGATGATAAACTCCATGAAGTGCTTGAAAAATATATGGGCGGGAAGGTTTTCGAGCTGGGTTATGAGGAATTGAATGATTTCATATCTAATTATAAAATAGTAAGAATACCAATAGACCTCAGCGATGAAGATGAAATAGAATACGAAAAGAACCATGAAATATTCCTTTCATATTTAAGAAAGAGGAACATAAAATTAAATGGAAACATGAACTTTGAAAATTTAATAATGTCATCCTGGAATCCTGAGGGAAAGGAGGCATTGATGGCATGGAGAAAAGCCCGTGAAATAGCATTCAATGCTGAAAAAAAGGTTGATTATTTAAGGTACCTTCTGAGCAAGCATCCCGGAGAAAAAATAATCATATTTTCTGAAGATACATCCACAGCATATATGATTTCAAAGGAATTCCTTGTCCCGGCACTTACATACATGACACCGGGAAAGGAGAGAAAAAAATACCTCGACATGTTTAAAACAGGCGAGATCACTGTGCTTGCCACATCCAGGATACTGGACGAGGGAGTGGACGTCCCTGACGCATCCATTGCCATAATAATGAGCGGATCTGGCAGCACTAGGCAGTTCAGGCAGAGGCTTGGAAGAATTCTAAGGCCCTCGGAGGGGAAGTCCAGCTATCTTTATGAACTGGTTTCAGCAGGTACAGCAGAGTATGGAACTTCAAGGAGGAGGAGAAAGGGTGTTCCCGTCGGACTTAATGATAGCACGTAAAACGAAAAATGGGCTTATATTCCCGGTTTTTCTTTCCGATGAGAACAGTGATTACATTGAAAAAGTCAGGGCCGTATTTATAAGGAATAAAGGGAACAAGAGAGAAACAATTGTAAAAGACCTCAAAGATCTGGAAGTTAATTCATCCAGCACAAAGACAGTTAGGGCTCTTTCCCTTCTTTTCTTCCGTAATTCTGTTTTTGAACCGCCGGTTAATGTGGATTCAATGGCCCTCCGTGAGGATGTGTTCAGGGCAGCGAGAATACCGCCAGTATCTGCCGGGGAAAAGCAATTAATTCTCGCTCCCGTTGAGGAAAAATATGGGCTTGATTATGATGGCATTATCAACGGCCTGTACGCTGACAAGGAGAGTGAGATGGTACTTACAAGAGTTTATGATGGCGATCCCATGGAAATATCCAGAAAATACAATATGGAGCAGCTGGAAACAATAATGGGAAAATGTAGTTCACTTACCATTACATCGGCCTCAAACTGGAGTTATCTTATCACATCCATAAAACGCCTCGGCCTCCTCTATAATACTAATATTTCTGGAACTGAACTTCAAGCTGTAACTGTTACCGGCCCATTGAGCATATTCGAAAATCCAGATCGCTATGCAAGCCGTTTTGCACAGCTCATGTACAGAATAAGCAGGCTGGAGAAATGGAGTATCGAGGGCGATATAAAGGTAAAGGACAAATTTGAGAAAACAGTAAAGATGTATAAACTGAATTTAAGTGATGCAGTATCATATTATCTGCCACAAAATCTTCAGAAAGAGGAAATCACATACGATTTTGTGCGCAGGGCAGACCCGCTTATAGTTGATGGCGACGTTTATTTTCCAGATTACGTTATCAGGATATTTGACAGGGATATTTATATAAACATTACATCGAAATACCTCTCAAAAAGAGATGAGGAGATAAAAAGAAAATTGAAGGGAAAGGCAGACTGGGAAAATATATACGTCCTTGACCAGAAAGATAAGGCTATTAAGGATGGCATTATATTTTATGGGGACATAAATTTTCAGTCCCTGAAATCTATATTAGAGGAAAAATATTCCGGCAAAAAACAGCTGAATTCAGAACTTGATGACAGCTCCATAGGCTCAATCAAGAAGGAGCTGGAAAAACTCTATCCCGATACAGACAAGATGTTTGCATACATTGAAAGCCAGGGCCTGGTGCCGGAAAGGGTACTTCCCGCCATGGGATATAAATTAAAATGGCGTGGTCTTGATATTATAGTGTTAAAGAAAGATTGACTTCCTCTACTGGCCAACGCAATAGGCTTCCTGCTTAAGAATTAAATATAGTTCCACAGTTTGTCCTGCCATAGATCATATTCCTCAGTAAGCTCTTTTATTCCGACTTTCTGGAAATTTTCATTCCTGGATTCTGACTCATATTTTGCCATAAGTGTTTCATAATCTGTTTTGCCCAGCTCGTCGAATTTCTTTTTGACCTTCTTTTTATTTTCTGGATGAAAATCACTGAGTTTTTCTCCCCGGTATAACACCCTGTAATACTTCTCCTTATCAAGCGTTACATGAAAAATCCTCCATGTAATATCCATGCTTTCTTCCTGCCTGAAATAATTTCCAGTTAAGTTTGCAAGGGCCAGAACAACATTTTCCTCTTTATCATTATTAAGCTGAAATGCTATTTCCACTCCATTCATATTCAAATATTGGCTGTTAGTATAATTAATTTATGGAAAAATATAATTTTCTCTCCATCATATATGGTAGCCGGAACAAATCATTCTGATACAAGTATATGATGCTTCCTGCGTAAGAATGTTAAATGATTCCATTTTCCATGCCTTTATAATCCTTAATATTTGAATCAGCAAACTTCAAATCAAATTCCTCAGGGTTGTACTCCCCTAGCCATTCAACAGTTTCCTCATGATCAGGGTCATCTGGATTACCGGCTTTTCTAAGAACATCATAATAACCGTAAACTCCCCCGCAATCTTCTGGCGGGCAGTTTCTTTTACCACCTATACAGGCAGGAAGTTTTAAACTTGAATCAAGCGGAAGTATTTTCTCTACAGAAATCGTGTGTTCCCATCCGTCTCCAAAATCATATGTATATTCAAATTTACTCTTCTCATGCAGATCGAGATCTTCTATAGTGACCATGGTTGAGTCAATTTCATCTGGATCTGATTCCCACTCATCACTGGGTTTTGTATAATACACCAGTCCATCATAAAACTCATAAAGATGATAGTTGTCCCAGCCAAAAGCAGCCTGAATCATAAGATGCAAATCATGAAGTTTAGTATCGGACCTGACCAAAAGCTTTCTCCATATGGGCGGGCTTATGCCTTTTATGCGTACTCTCAACTGCATTACAGTATGTACCTTATTTTTATTGCTTTTCTTAATTATACGTTGAGGTTTTTTATTGCCTTCCATGGTAGAAAAACTTTCCGTGAGAAATTTTGTAAGTATATCGCCAGGTGGTGAAATATTTATAAATGAAAAGAATAGATCTCCCCTGAATTCATTTCCATACTCCACCTCAATATATCTTTCCCTGAATTTTATCACGCAAAGTTGCATAGCGACCTTAATTGGATCCTCAGTATAACAGAATACCTCCAATGGTAACGTATTATTTTTCAGGTCTACATCTCCCGGAATTAGAACCAGCTTTATACCATTTACTTTTTTGGTAATTTCGTGATCCTTCAGCGTCTCAAGCATGGTCACCAGTTTCATGGCGCTAAAAGCATCCAGTGTTTCAGATATTATAGGACGACCCCCATCATCCTCTGAAAAATCACCACTTTTTTGTATATCTGCGGGCAAGCTATTAATCTTATTTTCCAGCAATCTTGCCTTTCTCCCTTCCCTTGTATTGCTTTTAAGGATAAGGCCATTAAGTATTTTCTGGAATTTATGAGCATTATAAAGTTCAGTATCCATATCATAAATTCTTCTTGATACATTCTTCTCCTTGTTTGCATCTATAAATTTTTGCAGGTCAGCGGGTATGTCATCATGATTTTTTTCATATCTTGTTAATCCTGTTTCTGGATCTGGAAGCAAAATATTGAAATAAATTCTCCCTATCTGAACAGCCCTCTCTATTTTATTAATATCGTAAAATTCCCGGTCCGGCATAATTAATTTCAAGCTCATTCAGATAGCACCTTTATTCTTAATCATGAACTATCGTATATATTTCATTACATACACTAAAATAACTTATGATTTCTTGATTACCCTGTCCCTTATTATATACCATGTACCCAGTGCCATAACTCCAAGTTTCCCCTCAGTATCAAAAAATTTTATTTCAATTATAACTGCAGTTCTACCTGCCTTGACAGTTTTTCCCTCTACCCTGAAGGGGCCATTCGCCATGGGTGCAAGGAAATTGATCTTAACTTCCTGTGTGACCTGATCAATGCCATCATTAACCGTCATGGTGGTGATACCTCCTGCATAATCAATAGCGCTCATTATCATCCCTCCATGCAGAACCTTACCGGCCCGGGTGATTTTCTCACTATACGGTAATTCCATCTGACAAAATCCCCTTTCTATTCTGGTAATTTTTAATCCCATATAACTAAATAAGTTTTCTTTTTCTTCAAATGCCCTGTTAAGTTTATCAAGATCCTTTGAAAGGCCCATAATCTGTTCAATGCGGGTTGCCATACGCCTGTATCCATTTTGTGTTAATAAATTATCAGGTAAGTATTTATTTAAAATCAATCCCTTATGCCTGCCGGAATAGTTAATGGTTTATCCAGCTTTAAATAAATAATATTAGTCTAAGCCAAATTAGTCTAAATAAGACTAGACAAGTATTTATTTTAGAAGTTAATAAGAATGTTTATAAATAAATTCACACTTCTTTCTTCATGCCAATGTATGAAACAGAAAACAGTTTAGATGAAAAAACAAAGGATATGTCAAGGGCCAGGCAGTCCTTAATAGAGGAAATGCAGGCAATAATGTTCTATGACGAGAGGCTGGATGCTACAAAGGATTCTGTATTGAAGGATGTAATAAAGCATAACAGGGATGATGAGAAGGAGCATTTCTCGCTTCTGCTTGAATATCTGAGAAGAAATGACCCTGAGCTTGACAGGGAACTTAAGGAAATACTGTTCTCCAAAAAGGAATTAAAAGAATTGGGAGATTAAATATTTTAGGGAATCTATTTATTTTTTATTTGCATTGAAGTCTGGTTATGTATCAAAACAAAATTTCTGGATCAATCGTTATTGTAGATGGAAGCAACGTTGCAATGTACGGTATGAGCAAATCAGGGAAGAAAAAGGCCGTACTGGAAAATATCCTGTCAGTAATAAATAAACTTAAAGAATATAAAGCATCTGAAATAATTACAATATGTGATGCAAATATACGTTATACAATTGATGAGAAGGAAAAACTTAACAGGATGATTGAGAATAAATCCATAATTCTTGCACCATCAGGCATAAGGGCAGATATGTTTATACTGGATTATGCCAGGGAAAAGAAATGCCTGATAGTTTCCAACGATAAATTCAGGGATTATAGAAGTGATAAATGGATTCATGACAATATTGACAGCATAACAATAGGCTTTATCTTCGTCGGAAAGGATGTACTGCTGGAACCTGTTAATCAGAAAAGCACGGAAAGTGATAGGAAACCTATGGATAATACCAAAAAGTGGTGGCATTTATTCAAGAAAAAACAGTAAAATATAATAAAAAATCAATATTAGGCATTCCAGCATAATTATATATAGATTATTTTAATACTGTTCTGGAGATAACCTCGTGAATACACTATAAACAATATAATAAGAATAACCATTATGATCGGGGGTATTTTCACCATGAGGTGAATCATAATGGAGGCAGAAATTAAAAATGAAAATGTATCAAATTCCGTCCTTGAGGCTGATGGAATTTATTTTTCATATGACAATGGCTACGATGTATTTGAGAATATAAACATCAGGGCCGATTCTGGAAAATTTGTTGCAATAATCGGGCCTTCAGGAATAGGAAAATCAACACTTCTGAGAATACTTGGTGGATTCCTGAAACCGGACAAGGGTATTGTTAAACTTCTTGGCAAAACTCTATACGAGCCGACTCCGGAGGTTGCACTTATACATCAGTCCATAGTAACATTTCCCTGGATGGATGCCCAGGAGAACGTCATGCTTTCAATGAAGGCAAAAGATATGTCCAGAGATGAAATGGAATCCAAGGCAAAGGAAGCGCTTTCCAGGGTTGGACTGGATGGATTCGAGGATCTGTACCCCAAGGAAATGAGCGGTGGTATGAGGCAAAGAGTGGCAATTGCAAGGGCTTTTGCTGCAGATCCCTATGTTTTCTTAATGGATGAACCATTCGCACATCTTGATGAACTTACTGCAGAGGGGCTCAGGCAGGATATATATAATATTCTCTTTAGCGGAGAAACTCCTTTGAAATCTGTTATCATGGTCTCACACAACCTTACTGAGGTACTGGAACTGGCTGATGAGATATATATCCTGAATAATATTCCAGCAACTGTTGTTGGCAGGGTAGAGGTTACAATGCCAAGACCAAGAAACCCAAGAAGCGACAATTTTAATGCAAATCTGGATGCGCTTTACAGTTATCTGACCCCTCCGAGGAAGAAGAAATGAGGTATGGTTATGGCGGCTATAACACTTATAACACTGGCCGTACTGGCTACGGTGGCCCGTGTAATCGGGCTGATAATACTGTCCATAATAGCAGGGTGGTTCCTGGCATATGCCTCAATAAAATCAAAATTCTTCGAAAATATTTATATTATTCTCATTGAAATATTTGAATCGGTACCTGTTATTACCTTCTTCCCCATCGTTCTGGTAATTTTCATAACCAGAATAGGCGGTCCGCTGGGGGTTGAGCTTGCAGCTGACTTCTTAGTATTAACAGCAGTGGTCTGGAATATATGGATGGGGGAATACCAGGCATTCAAAACGGTACCCAGGGAGATGGTTGAGGTCGTTGAAAATTCGCGGTTTGGATTATTTTCCAAATTGAGGTATCTTTATATCCCGTTCTCAGTACCCAGGATTACCGCAAATCTATTTCCAAGCATCTCTGATGGATTTTTCTATATTACTGTAAGCGAAGTTTTCGAGGTTGGGGTCCACACGTACCAGACGTTCGGAATAGGGTCAGTCCTGGATACATTTGTGGCAGACGGCCAGCTATTCAACATAGAAATGGCGCTGCTAATAATGGGCATTGCAATAGTTGCAATCATAGTTATCCTCAGGGAGTTCAGCAAATATGCTGTTGGAAGATATACATTAGATACAGATGCACCTGTAATGAAACGTGGCAGGCTGAACTTAAGAGAAACTGCAAGGGTATTTGCGGTTCTTTCAAAAAACCCCCTTACAAGGCTTGCAAGGTATTATAAATACAGAGAAGGTGACAATCATGAGGAAACGTATGAAAAGAAGGAAAGGAAGCAGAAGCGGTACAGGTATGTATATGCCGCAGCTGGCATAATTATTCTTGTCGCAATTCTTTACGGTGCAGTATCGCTCATCACATCCGTAAAATTGAGTGAATGGGGGATACTGATAGGAAAAACTCCATCACTTCTTACCGGACTAGGCTATGATTATTTGCGCGTTGCCACAATACTTGTTATATCTATGGCTATTGCAATTTTCCTGGGGTACTATCTTGCAGTTAACAGGAGGGCAGAAAAGTACTGGATTCCAATTATCCAGTCTTTGAGCGCATATCCCGCCCCTATATATTTTCCATTTCTGTTTATACTTACAGAGCCTTTCATTTTCGGCATATTCGGGGTATTTACCAATGAGCTTTATGTACTGTCTCTGGGATTCATAAGTACATTTTATTATGTATTTTATTCGTTCTGGATGGGGGTAAAGGCAATGCCAGCGGAATACTGGGAAATCACCAGGAACCTGAAACTGGGGTACTTCAGGAAGATGAGGAAGGTCGTAATACCGTCAACATTCCCGTATCTGATAAGTGGGATATCCTCTACAATAAACAGTGCCTGGGGTGGCCTCATGATAGGTGAATACTGGCCTGATATATACGGCACGCATTCATTAACTGTGCATTCAGGGCTGATGAAAACCATAGATGTAGCAACTGCCACAGGTGATATAGCCCTTGCAGCATGGGGGTCGCTGATATTTGGTATAATAGTTGCAGTATACTCTGTTCTGTTTACCAGAAGAATGATGGATCTGGCACAGAAGAAATATGTGGCAGAGGAGGGCGTATATTCTGCATAGAGGTTCATACTAAGAAACAGGCCTTTTTAATATACATAAAATAACATTAATATTATTAATACAGTATGTATATACTTTATTATGGATGTAATAGACCCTGACGCCAGAATAGCTGATCTTCTGGGGCTTCTCTATGTACTTAACAATATATTCGATGGAAAGACTGACCTTTATCAGCTGGAAAAGGAAATGGAAGTGGACCTTGACGATTTGATGCCCATAGTTTATACTGCCACAAATCTGGGGCTTGTAAATACAGAGTCCGGTGATATAAGCATGGCCCAGAAAGGGATAGAATACATAAAATCAGGCATGAACCAGAGAAAACAGATTATACGTGATTCATTAAAAAATATTGAGCCATTTAAAACAGCACTTTCATTAGGGTCTTTCACCCTTGAAGATATAATAGATAAATTGAAAGAAAACGATGTGCCCACATTCAATAACCCCGATGGCCCCCATGATCTGGAGGTTATATTGATTGAATGGGGAATATACTCAAGGTTTTTGAAGAAAACCGACGATGGTTTTGAGGTTGTCTCATAGATAGTCAGGTATAACCCTGGCCACCATTTTTACCAGTGTTCTCGCTCCCTCAGAAACCTCGAAATCTGTGGCAGATCCATGTATCATTCCGATGCCCCTGATTCCAAGGGCGCTTATGCCAGCCTGCCTTAATTTTTTCACATAGCTCTCCTCTGGGTCCCTTAATGGATCATACTCATTTGATATTACTATGGCCGGAGGAAGCCCCGAAAGGTCGTCTGCTACCAGAGGTGAAAAATAGGGATCAATCAGGTCTTCCATGGTTCTTGAATAAAGTGATCCGAAGTATCTTATCATTTTTTCAGTGAGGACATAATCGTTGCCGTATTCCATAAAAGATCTGGAAAAATTATCCGGTGCAAGGCTCGGATAAAACAGTATCTGGGCAGCTGGCATCTCTGCTTTCATATCCCGGGATTTAAGGCATAGTGCTGCAGAGAGATTGGCCCCTGCACTGTCACCTCCTACACCCAGTTTTCCTTCAATGCCGAATTTGCCCCTGTTTTCTGATATGTAATGGAAGGAGTCATATGCATCGTTGATGGCATCCGGAAATTTATTTTCAGGTGCAAGTCTGTACTCTACAGATATAATTTTCACTCCGGACTCTTCCGCCAGGAATCTGCAGAAGTTGTCATATGTTTCTATATCTCCGAACAGAAAGCCACCACCATGGTAATACACAAGAGCTGATTTTGATTTACCATTGCTGTACATCCTGGCCTTCAATGCCCTCCCCTTGAGTTCTATCCTGTAATCCTTGATCTCTTTAACCTCTATTTTTTTGCCCTGTGAGTTTATGGACGTTTCGTTTAAAAACTTCCTGAGCATTACAGGGTCCATTTCTGTCATATCTCCTGCATTTCTGGATAGTTCTATCAACGTTTTAAAATCTGGGTCTACCATGTATATCCAGTATACAATAATATTTTAAACTTGTGAGCCGGCCAAATTTAAACATCAATTTATTGCATGATTATACAAAAATAACTATATGCCTGTAAGCATTAATTATCTATGACAGATACAGTCCCACAAAAGAGAACAAAACATCCCTATTTTATGTACGATATGATGAGGGAAACACCGGGTTCCCTGGACACAACAAAAAGAACCATGGAAAATCTTGATTATTCATTTCTTTTGAATAAACCATTGCTGTTCACAGGTAATGGTACTGCATACCATGCAGCACAGATAGGGTCAGGATTTCTCTATAAAACCAGTTTGAAATACTCATTTGTGCAGTCATTTGAACTGTTAAATTATTATATGCCGGTGCATGGTACAGTTGTGGGCATCTCGAACAGCGGAAAAACAAAATCGACCATTGATTCACTTGTGTACCAGAAAAAATATGCATATATAGTCGGCATAACACATTATCATGAAACACCAATGGAATATATCTCAGATAAAAGCATTGTTATTGATTCAGATGATAAATCACTCTGCAATACCAAATCATTTTTTGACAATGCCCTGGCGGCCATGTATATAGGAGTCCGTTATTCACATCTTCCAGTCGATGTAAATGGGGTAATTCATTCATTAAAGGATCTTATTGTATCAATGGATTCAAAGGTAAAGAAAATTGCACATGATCTTGCACATATAAATAGAATATTTGTACTTGGTGCAGGACCCGAGGAGCCAGTTGCAAGGGAAGCAGCACAGAAGATAAAAGAGGCAACGCATATACATGCAGAGGGGATAGAGCTTGAAGAGTTTATACATGGCTGCACATCACTTATAGATGAAAATTCACTGGTTGTAATAATTAACTCTAGAACTGTGGAAAGCCGTTCAATGGATATAGTAAGGGCATGCAAGGTTGTGGGCACGAAAACATTTACAGTTAACGGAGAGGGTGATTACAGCGTGGACGTTACAGATTTGGGAGACGAATATCTCAATGCCCTGCTGAATGTAGTTCCACTGTATTATCTGGCATATTATATTGCCGTTGAAAATGATACCAATCCTGATTTATTGAGATTTGATGAGGAAAATTACAGAAAGTTTGACGACATAGTTTTTCCTCCCGGTGCCCATTAATTAATCCTTTATATCCAGGCATCGGCTTTTTCTTCTAAAATTTTTTTCACTATCATAATACCGCTTATTATGTGGATAGAAATATATAGCCATGGATGATACTAATATTGCCACAATTATAGTCAAAATTATTATTTTTTTATAAGGGGATTTAACATTCATTTAGAATTGTTCTGATTCATATTTTTTTGACCGTCACTACCTGCATTATCTGTATATATTTTATTAATAAAATTTTCTAGTTATTTGCATAATTCAATTTACATAAATAATATAAATTAAACCACAAAATTTCCGTCGGCATTGAAAATCATAATATCAAAATTAATATTATTACAATAAATTTTACCGGCAATAGTTATATATTGTATTATAATTTCATCTTTATGGAAACAGAGATGTATATAAAATCTAACGCCAGCTTTTCAGTTTTTACTGTTAATGTTAGGCATATACATCATCACGGGAGGACAGGCATTAAAAACGATATGCTATCGAGTTTCCTATTCACCCGTGGTAACCTTGAAGATCCTGGACAGAAAGCTAGGTGAAATAGCCCGCAGAGTTCGGGAATCATTCTATAGCTCTGGGTTCTATGAAGTTTTTCCAGCTTCATTTATAAAGTCCAATGATACTGAGGGATTTAGATTTATTCACCGCAATGAGGTCTTTGTACTGGAGCCAGACATAACCCTCAGACTTATGGAGAAACAATTCCCACCAGATTCAAGCATATTTTATGTTTCCCAGCAGAGCGATAGGAATCTTGCGGAATCACTGAAAACCGGTGGTGAGATAATAGGTGGCGATTCCCTGGGCAGTACTGTTAAAATTTTAAAAACTATCATTAAAATTCTGGACGGGCTCGGGCTGGGTAACTATAGCATTGATATGGGGGTTTCCAGTATTTTTGATAAATATAAATCCAGCAGCCACTGGACAGATATAAAAAAGGCACTAAAGAGCAGAGATTTTCAGGCATTAAATAAAATTGACAGTGAGGACAGATCCGAAATTATTAAAATTATGGGTACAAGAACAAGAAATAGCGGGATAGAAATACTGGACCAAATTTTAGAATCCGTCAACGACCCACGGGTCATTATAGATCTCGGGACAGTGAGGCAGCCTGATTACTACAATGGTCCTGTATTTGAGATATACAATAGCATTGGATTCATCGGCGGCGGTGGCAGTTACAGCATTCGCGGCATAAATGCCTGTGGATTTACCATGGATCTCATGGCAGTATACAGAATGTATACTGAAAATATGGAGGCAGGAAAATGAAATTTGTAATACCGAGAGGGCGTTTGATGGTCAACTCAATGAACCTTTTAAAGTCAGCAGGGATAGACATTGACATAGACGATGAAAGAAAGCTTGTATTCAGGAAAAATGGCAATGAAATAATACTCCCGAGAGCCAGAGATGTGCCAGTTTACACAGAGTATGCCGGTGATATCGGAATTTGCGGAACAGATTCTCTGGCAGAGAGTGGGGCCGATTTATTTGCTCCTCTGCCATTAAATTTCGGCATATGCAGATTGAGCATAATTGCCCCTGCTGGATATACAATAGAAGATTTAGAGGGCATGGACATCGCAACAAAACATCCAGTAATCACTGAAAAATACCTTAATTCAAGGGAAATACACGCAAATGTAATTGGGCTGAACGGATCCCTGGAGCTGGCACCTGAAACCGGGATAGCAGATGCAATAGTAGATATTGTCCAGACAGGTGAGACAATGAGGAAAAATCATCTTGTTGAAATAAAAAAAATAATGGATATACAGGCAACTCTTGTTGTAAACAGGGTTTCCCAGAAAACTAAGTATGACGAAATAAACAAATTTATCGAAATGGTAGGTGAGGCTGATGGAAATAGAAAACTATGTGAGAAATATACTGGAAGATATTAAAAAACGTGGATTGGATGCAGTTATGGAATATTCTGCGAAATTTGACGGGTATGCTGGCGATATAAGGGTATCGCGGGAAGAATTCAGGGAAGCGGCTAATACAATACCGGATTACGAAAAAGAGGTAATAAAAAGGGCGTATAACCGTATAACCGATAATCATGAAATGCAGCTTAACAGGGACCGCATGCGCATCTTTAATGGATCTATATATGGCATAAGGTATACCCCACTGGAACGCATAGGCATGTATATACCGGGAAAAAAACCGCTTCCATCAACAGTAATGATGATCGGTGCACCCGCAAAGATAGCAGGTGTAAGGGATATAATAATAACAACCGCACCAATGGATAACGGCAAGGTCAATCCATACACCCTCTATATTGCAGGGATGCTGGGAATAAAAGAGGTGTACAAAATCGGTGGAATTCAGGCGATAGGTGCCATGGCCTTCGGTACAGGGATGAACAGGGTGGACAAGATATTCGGACCCGGAAATTCATACGTGAATGAGGCTAAGAGGCAGGTTTTCGGCATAACCGGAATAGACGGGCTCTACGGTCCATCTGAAATAATGGTTATATCCGATGAAAATTCAAACAATGAATATATAAGGGCAGATCTGGACTCCCAGCTGGAACACGGGCTGAGTTCAAAGGCATGGCTTCTGACCACAGGAAAGGTACCTGATAATATGGGCAATAGCAGGGTGGATATCATTGTTTGCAGAAATATGGAAGAGGCCATATCAAAGGCAAATGAGATAGCTCCTGAGCATCTGGAAATACTGGCTTCAAGCCCCATGGAGATATTCAGCAGGATAAAAAATGCAGGGGCAGTGTATACAGGAGAATACGCACCGGTACCTGCCGGTGACTACTTCCTTGGAGTCAACCATCTTCTTCCCACCGGGGGAACGGCACGCTTTTCATCAGTGCTTACAGTGGACGATTTCATGAAAAAAACCTCCTTTGCAGATGTTTCCAGATACGACTTCATGGCTGATAGGGAACTGGGCATTGCACTGGCAAATATAGAAAATATGCCCCTGCACAGAAAATCCATGGAGGTGAGATCATGATCAGAATAACCAATGAAACAGAAATAGAAGTTTCTCTGGGATCAGCAGAAACAACTATAGAAACCGGAGACCCTATTCTTGACCATATGATGAAAACATTATTCTTTTACATGGAGAAAACCGTAACCATCAGATGCAAATACGATCTCAGGCACCATTTATGGGAGGATCTAGGAATAACAGTGGCACAGGAAATATCCTCATATACAGGCAAAAAGCACATCAGGAGATTTGGAAACGCAACAATGCCCATGGACGAATCTCTTGTAATGGTTTCACTGGATATTTCAAGGGCGTACATAAACTTCGATGTAAATTTTACGGATTCAGAGGGTTTTGAAATCGGCCTTGTATATGAATTCCTATGGGCGCTTGCAAGAACAGTGCCACTGACCCTTCACGTTGTCATGATGTACGGAAAAAATGCCCACCATATTACTGAAAACATATTCAAATCACTGGGAACAGCAATGGGAACCGCCATTCAGGAAAATCAGTATTTGAAAAGCACAAAGGGGACAATATGATTGCCATTATAGATACCGGAACAGCAAACCTTTCCACCATAGAAAGGGTTACTGGAGGAAAAATTACATCAAATCAATATGATATTGAACGTGCAGAAAAAATAATATTTCCCGGCGTGGGATCGTTCACCTACGTACTGGAAACTATCAATCCGGTCAGGGATACGCTCATTGACAGGATTAGATCAGGAATACCATATCTCGGCATATGCCTCGGGCTGGAAATCTTATTCGATTCCAGTGAGGAAGGCCCTGGAAAAGGTTTTGGAATTATTCCCGGCAGGGTTAGGAAATTTTCAGGGGTTAAAACCACACACATGGGATGGAATCAGGTTAGGAATATAATCGATCTTCCAATAATGCAGGGAATACCGGACAATTCATTCTTTTATTTTATGCATTCCTATTACGTGCCTGATACTGGATACCGGGCAATGGAAACTGATTATATGGGGTATTTCACTTCAGGAATAGCGTATGAAAATATATACGGAATCCAGTTCCACCCGGAAAAGTCAGGAGATACAGGTATAAGGCTTCTAAAAAACTTCGGGGTGCTTTCATGATAGATATATACCCTGCCATAGATATTTACAGGGGGCAGGCAGTGTCTCTTACCAGAGGGGACATATCCACAAGAGAAGAGTATGGAAATCCTATTCTATTTGCAGAAAAGTTCTCAAAAATTTCCAGCAAACTCCATATAGTGGACCTTGAAGGTGCATTCACCGGGATGCCTGTAAATATGAATGTGATAGGTGAAATAAGGGCATCTGTCCCATCTTTCATACAGGCAGGCGGGGGGTTCAGAACTCCAGAATCAATAAAAACCGGATATTCTGCCGGCATTGATAGTGTAATTATAGGAAGCGCAGCACTCGACAGAAAATTTCTGGAGGACACAGCATCAAAATTCAAAAATATCACAGTGAGCATCGATGCTTATAACGGTCTGATAAAATATGGTGGATGGAACAGGGTAACTACCATAGATTACAGGGATTTCTACTCAGAGGTTAGTGGGTTGGTGGATCGCTTCATATTTACATCAATAGACAGGGACGGAACAGGGAGCATCAGCAATATAGAGAGATTCTGGGATTCCGGCTATTTTATATATGCAGGAGGCGTGGGCTCTATCCATGATATATACCGGATCGAGAAGGCAGGATTCGATGGCGTAATTATAGGCAAGGCCCTCTATAAAGGTGGGATAAGCATGGAGGACTTAATATGCTTGCAAAAAGAATAATTGCAGCACTTGACATAGCCGGTGGAAGGGTTGTAAAGGGCGTAAATTTTCAGAACATTCAGGATTCTGGAGATCCTGTTGATCTGGCAAAACGCTATGTATCTGAAGGCATGGATGAAATTGTGTTTCTGGATATCATGGCAACTGCCGACAGAAGGAAAATTCTATCTGACCTTGTAAAAAGGGTGGCTTCTGAGATAAGTATACCGTTCACTGTTGGGGGTGGTTTATCGGATCTGGATGACATGGTATCTATAATTAGAAACGGCGCAGATAAGATTTTTATAAATACTTATGCTGTGAAGCATCCTGAGGTCATCGGGAAGATTTCGGATCGCATAGGATCAGCCAATACTGTAATAGCAATAGATGCCATGTACAGCAATGGAAAGTACCGTGTATGTATAAATGGCGGTTCTATAGACACAGGCATGGATGCCATTGAATGGGGAAAAACAGTAGCTTCCCTGGGTGCAGGCGAGCTTCTTGTCACGTCTATTAACACTGATGGGACAATGAGCGGTTTCGATATTAACCTCATAAGGGATATGGTGGAAAATGTGGACATACCTGTAATAGCATCGGGAGGTGCCGGCGGTCCAGGGGATTTCCTTGGAGCATTCAATGCTGGAGCTGATGGCGCACTGGCGGCTTCAATATTCCACAGGGGAATATACAGTGCAGTGGATATAAAGAAATATTTACGGGAGCATGGTATAAATGTTAGATTATAATTTCGATTTTGATGGAGTAATTCCTGTGGTTGTACAGGATTACAGCACAGGAGAAGTACTGACACTGGGATACATGAATATGGGAGCATATCGAAAAAGCATTGAAACAGGATTAATGCATTACTACTCCAGGAGCAAGGATAGGATAAGAATGAAGGGAGAGGTGAGCGGAAATATCCAGAAAATCCATGATGTGATGGTTGACTGTGATGGTGATTCACTTCTTTTCATGGTGGATCAGAAGGGAAGTGCATGCCATCTCGGAACCAGAAGCTGTTTCAGGAAAATTGGCACCGTTGAACAGGGAGAAAACATTGACTACTCCATGGAGGTCCTTCTCAACCTGGAAGAACTTGTAAACCGGACAAGGCATAATCCAAGACCCAATTCATACACAACCGAACTTTTTAACTCAGGCGAGGAGAACATAAGGAAAAAGGTTGGTGAGGAAGCAGTGGAAACTGTGCTGGCCCAGGGGAAGGAGAGGATAATTTATGAAACTGCCGACCTGATGTACCATCTTACTGTATATCTTGCATATGAAGGAATAAAATTTTCTGATATCATGAACGAACTTTCAAGGAGAAATAAAAAATAGTTTATGATACAGGGTGCCCCCTTCTCGGGGATACTCCTGATTTTTTGACACGTTCTCCGGATAATGAATCCATGGCCTTCTTCAGGCTGTCAAGGAACAGGTCAGCCATGTCCCTGCTGAAGCTTTCCCTGACAACTATCCTCATGAGAACTGTTTCAGATGCATCTGCAGGAAGGGCATAGGCAGGAACTATCCATCCATAACTTCTTATTGCAGATGACAGTTCAAATAGGTCGTATACGTCCCTGCTTTTCTGTTTGAATGTAACTACCGGTATATGCTCTGCATTGCTTATAACCTCTAAATTTCTAATTTTTCCCAGTTTCTCACCAAGGTATCTTGCATTTGTCATCATATTTTCAGCTATGCGCCTGTACCCTGATTTCCCCAGCCTTATGATATTATAGTACTGTGGTGCGATATTCGATGAACTTTTCGAGAAATTCAGTGTGTACGTCGGCATATCATTGCCCAGATAATTCACATAAAAAACAAGGTCATCAGGCAGATCAGATTTGTCCTTGAACAGAAGCCATCCTATTCCAGGGTAGACCAGGCCGAATTTGTGTCCGGATACATTTATAGATTTTACATGGCTCAGCCTGAAATCCCATTCGAGGCCCGGCTCAATAAAAGGAGTGATAAATCCCGCCGAGGCGGCATCCACATGCACCGGAACATCGATGCCCTTCTCCTGTTTCAGTTTTTCAAGCAATGCATTGATTTTCCTGACATCATCAAAGGCGCCAGTAAATGTTGTCCCCATTACGGCGCCTACCGCAATAGTGTTTTCATCAACCATGGAAACCAGACTTTCCGGGTCTGCTACCAGTGTCTTTGAGTCAAGTGGAACAACACGGGGCTCCACATCAAAGTACTTTGCAAATTTGTCCCAGACCACATGCGTGTCAGCACCGAATACTATGTTAGGCCGCGATATGTCCTTTTTCTGTTTTTTCATTTTTTCCTTCCAGTTCCATTTATGGGCCAGGAGGGCAAGCATGATTGATTCAGAGGATCCTATTGTAGAAGCTCCGGTAAATTCTTTGTTTTCAGGTGCGTTATATAGCCGTGACAGTATATTTACAATCCTGATTTCCTCCTTTTTGATCTGCGGATATTCAAAGCTGTCAATAAAATTTTTGTGTGCATTTTCCATGAATAGTGCCTTTGCCTCCGGCTCCATGTAAGTGGTAACAAAAGTCGCAAGATTAAGTTCGGGAATTCCATCAAGATTTAACTCTTCATGGATCATTTCATATGCCGCCCGGGCAGCCATGCCATCTTCAGGGAATTCAAATTCAGGTATTGGCCTGTTAAAGTCCCTGTTGCTGTATGTTCCGTACACCTTCCTATCAGGATTCATTTTCTCGGTTACCATATAAATTGATTGGGGGATACTATAAAAAGTCTATTCAATTTCCCCTGTCAGCATTATTTTGTATGGTTTAATTTGAATAACTGCAGTTTTCTGGATATCTGTATTCCGGGCTTTATTAGAAGCTGTATGCTTGCCACTATGAACAGATAAACTCCCAGCATGTAGGTTTTATGGCTTATGAACAGTATGCTTCCGGACAGGAATTCAGATCCTATGGCCACATCATTGGCTATGGCAGCCCAATCATAAAGTTTTTTTATTCTCTGCCTGTGTACTTTTCTGTATTCATAACCGGCTATGGCATCGTTTACCATTTTGTCATGCAGAAAATCATTCATATGGAGCAGCATATACTGGACCTTACCGGATTTTATCGACTCCTCCATTAAATTCAGATAATCAGGATCGCCTATTTCCAGCGTTCTCTGATAAATAATATCATTGTTTTCATTGAGCCTTGCCAGCATTATTAACCTGATAAACCAATCCTTCTGGAGGTCTCCACGGTAACTGTCCATAGAAATGGAATAAGCATCCAGTGTGGATTTGCAAATATTTTTCAGTGTTTCTGAATAATAAAATTCACCTGAGAGAAGCATTGCCATGGTGATTCTCAGATTTATGTATTTCTCCTCAAATTTGTTTACGGTTATATTAAAATTTATTGATTCCATAATCAATCTTCCGGTTTTACGTGACGCATAAACTGTTTCCATTATTCCCATGGAAAATGGGTCCTGTTTCAGAATATTTACAACATTTTGATATAGTATTTCTCTATCGGATCTTGGCAGGTTAAAATTTATGCCATTCAGATTGGTGATCTCCAGTAACTCATCATCAGAACAGGTTTCAACGATTTCATTTTCAATCAATTTCTGGCAAATCTCAACCCCGAATACCCCGGTCAGCAGACCTTTTATTTCCCTCCATCTGAACTGAATGCCTATCCGGTTATCCTGCAGCATATGTAGAAAATAAACAGGAAAACTCAAATTGTCAAAATCTGGCATTATAGATTATCAATACCGGTTTAAAATACTTTTTATGCAAATATTTCCCGTATAAAATATATGCGCAATGCTTATATTTTTTCATAATTCAGGCAAAGATCACTGACAGCAGTTCCCACATATGGCATGTACATAATTTTTAAATAGTACAGTTTTATAAAACTTAAATGAATACTAATAATTCTGAGAATCAGATGAAGATTCCCGGCAGGTCCGTAATTACAACACTTTCTGCCATGGGATATTTTCTGGATGGCTATGACCTGAGTGTGATATCGGTATTTACTCTTGTTCTGGTGACCTACAAAATATTTCAGTATGATGCATTTACCGAATCTTTTGTGACTGGATCTGCCCTTCTGGGTGCATTTGTGGGTGCGGTTCTATTCGGGCATTTTGCTGATAATATCGGGAGAAGATACCTGTATATATTCGACCTTATCTTCTTCGCGGTATTTGCCATACTCTCTGCAGTGTCTACCAATATTTATGAAATGATAATATTCAGGTTCTTCGTCGGTTGGGGAGTGGGCGCTGACTATGCCCTGAGCCCTGTATACACAACCGAAATGTATCCCGATAAAAAGAGAGGTGCTGGATATGGCTGGGTATGGACATTCTGGAGCATAGGGGCAGGAGTTGCATTTGGAATCGGATACCTGTTCTATCTGGTAAATCCGCTGACCGGCTGGAGATGGACACTGGCAATAGGTGCTATACCCGCCATTGTCACAGTTATTCTCAGGACAAGGATGCCTGAATCTGTAAGGTGGGATATCATAGAACCCGGAAAATCTAAAATATCAGAGAAAAACCTCAACACAGTGGCAGAGAAGATAGGCATAACAAAGGAGGATATAAAAGCGATAATTGCTGAAAGGGAAAAAGAGGAGACTATAGCCGCCGGGTCCTTTACTGCCCTATTCAAGGGAGAATATGGAAAGCGTACAGCAATCATATGGTTCCAGTGGATACTCTACGATCTTGCAGGATATGGAATCGGCCTTTATTCGCCCTTAATACTTACAAGCCTTGGAGTTAAGGGGAGCACATCTCTATTGTTCTCGCTGATATTTTATATGCCGGTAGGATTTCTGGGTGCATTCGGGGCAGTTATGCTGAACGACCGTATGGGAAGGAGGCCACTTCAGATCATAGGTTTCGGCGGTATGGGAATTGCCATGGCAATGTTCTTCCTGGCATCCGGTGCCGTTGCCAGCATAGCCATTGTCGTGGGCATAGCTGCATTTGTGATAGATTATGGAATAGGAAATCTGGGGCCCGGGGATACAATGGGACTTTACGCTATTGAGCTTCTTCCAACAAAATTGAGGTCTTCGTCCATGGGAGGGGCCACAGGAATAACAAGAATTGCATCTTTCCTTTCTGCATTCCTGTTTCCTTTCATAAGTGATACAATAGGCAAGCCCTCGTTCTTCTTCATACTCCTGGCTTTAATGATACTGGCATTCGTGTTTACAATATTCTTCACACCCGAAACCAAGGGACTGACTCTTGAAGAAATTGCGGTCGCCTCCTACAAGCACGTTCATGGAATGCCCAGGCTCGTCATGCCAGAAGTGAAGAAGGAATAACTATATAATAAATCCCATTGATATCCATTCCTTAATTTTATTTTTATAATTGTTTATGCAGTTTATTTTTTCCATATCTGAGGATCTATTTTTTATATCATCTATGGAATTGGAAAGTTCAATATTGTCCGTTGTTTCCCTGACAATATCCATTATGGCCATTGCAATGCATTCGTATTCTGGCTGTTTGTCAATCCAGTATTCTGGAAATTTGAATTGCAGGATGGTCCTTAAAATTCTGGACAGTTTTGGCACAGTAATCTCATTGATTATAGCCGTATCCCGGCTTTTCATAATGGAATAGCGGTCGGGTGGTATAATCAATAAAAAATCCAGAAATTCGATAATTGAATCTGCCAGTTTTTTATCAAGTTTTTTGTAAATAAATCCACTGTTGAATTTTACAGCTATTAGGGCCCCAGTGTCCACTAAATTATTGATATTTTCAACGAAAATTGAATATGCCGAGTTGAGTTTTGGATAATCCCGGTTTGCCCTGTAATATATTACCTTCCTGGTTATATAGAGTGTTTTTATTGCCTGGGCGATATTTGATTTCAGAAGGGCAGATACATTTCCGGTTGAGTGCTTTTTCGTCATTTTAAGATATGTGTATCAATAGATTTTATTAAAGTTTTCCAGTAATAAAACTTAAAACCATTACATGGTAAAAACAGTAAAAACCAGGCTGTGAAAGTCAGCCATAGATTTATCTATGGCCTTACTGCTTGCTTGCCCTTCTAGCTCTCTTTAATCTTCTTATCTTTTTCTTTCTCCATTTCCAGCGCATGTTTCCTCTTTTCTTCCAGTCTCTTGAACTTCGTTTCACTATGTCACCTCAAGTGTAAATGTATGTTTGGTATTATTTTTTAATATAAATACCTATTTTATAACATGGTTGTTATTATAAAGAAATCCAGGCATATTAATTGAAATGCATGGATATTTGGGAAATCGAATGCCACGGAGGCCTCTCTTTTAAATACTGTTCCGGTACGCTCTCAGGTAATTGGATACCTGTATTGTAGAAACTACATGTGATAATACTGGATTTAAATAAATTTATATAATTCTTTTGTATCAATTATTATGAAAATTTTGGTTTCATACGATGGATCAGAAGGAGCAAAAGAGGCCCTTAAGTACGCTCTTGAACTGAAATGCAATTGTGATGAGTATTATGTATTATACGTTATTCCAACCATAGTGGGTATAAGTGCCAGCTTTGATTCCTATATACCGCAATCCGTGTATGAAGGCCAGGACAAAACAGCCAATGAAATTCTTGAAAAGGCCAAGAAAGTTCTGGAAAAGGATGATGTAAAGTATGAATTAATCAAGGCCAGTTCCAACGGAGAGGAAATCCCGAAAATAATACTTGAAACAGCCACAGAGAAGGGAGCGGATTTGATTGTCACAGGAACAAGAAAGCTGCATGGATTCAGCAAACTCCTGCTCGGCTCGGTGAGCTCTGGAATTATAGCACATGCTCAAATACCTGTAACGGTTGTACCACCTAAATAAAGGGTACATTAAATTTTTATAAATCACAAAAAATGAAATTCTTTATATATCCTTATAAAATAATGTGCCAATGGGAAGCATAAGACCGTCAAATATAAAAAGAATATCAGAAGAATTAGTTGATAATAATAAAGATCTGTTTAATGAGGACTTCAACCATAATAAGGAAATCCTGCACAGTTTCATAGAGAAGACTGTGACCAAGAAAACCGCAAATGCCATAGCAGGTTATATAACGAGATATATACTGAAGAAAAAGTCTAAGGAAAAGAACGAACTTGAACAGCTCGGGCTTGCATAAATAAATATTTTTCCATGCAATAAACCATAGTAGAATTGGAAATTATTTTTCTTCTGGAAGCTTTTCTGTTCTCCATTTATTCATGCCACCTTCAAGATGGTACAGCTTTGTATATCCTTTCCTAACAAGCCTGTTGGCTGCAGCGCGGCTTCTATGACCTGTCTTGCATACAAGTATGATCGGATCCTCCCGGGGGAATTTCTTCTCTATTTCATCCTCCCTTCCAAGTTTGTAATGCACCGCTCCCTTAATATGTCCATGCCTGTATTCAAACCCGGTACGAACATCCACCACTGCATATTTTTCTTTCAATTCCAGCAACTGATCGGGTGAAAGATTTTTTAATTCGTCGGGCTGGTTGAAATAATCAGAACCCCTGAAATAATCTTTTATCCCCATCTTAAATCACCAGTTCATCTCCGTTATATATGCCCACAAATATGGGCGCTTCATTAATTATCCATTTTCTTGCCATAACTTCCCTCAACTTTTCAGTAACATGGGACCAAGCGCTCAGGTCATCGAGCTCGTAGAGCACTACAAATTCCTGGTCTCCCAGGCCGAAAGAATATGTTGTGTAGGATATTATTCCGGGGCTTTCCTTGTCACTTCTTGCTGTGCCTATATGCCCTGCAAGTATCTTTTTTCTTTCCTCATAATTTATGAGATACCATTCACGATCCTTGCTCATGGGATATGCAACGAAATATTTTTTAGGTTCAGTTTTAAGTGTATCTTCCAGGCTTTTGCTTGCATTTGTATAGGGTGAGTGCTCGTAAAGGGAGAACATGCTATATTCTGTTTTCCCATAAATGCCGAAAGCCGAGTTCAGGCCCTCCTTCAATCTTTGCAGGTTAATTGGCTCCTCTGATGCAGCCCAGAATAGCACATCATTGTCATGCCTTATGGATTTGTAGTACTTTATGCTGATTAGGTTTTTTTTATATCCCTTTATAAAATTTATAACATTGCCGTTGATATTCTTCCTTTCCTCCATGGGAAGTGACCAGAATCTGCCGTTCAGCTTATACGCCAGAACATATGTGTATATTGTCATTGGTACCGGGTTAATAATCAGTTCACTGGATATAACTTTTATTAATCAAGTGTTTTCTGGTTAGTATTTACAACCATATATTTTCTCAGGTCATACTCACTGGCCAGTATATAATTGAGGAGTTTGGTGATACCTGCTTTGTCGAAGTCTACTGGCTCCAGGAGAACACTGCTTACAGGTATTTTAATATCGGCTTCCCCCAGTTTTTTCACATAGTCATTCCTGTACTGCGAATTTATTGTCCTGGTATTTTTAGTGGGGATGTTAACGCTGCATCTTTCAAGTTCTCTGGTAAAAATAGGCCTTTCAAATAGATAGTAAAGTACCTGAAGTGAGTTATATCCTGCATTTTCCTCATCAAATTTCCTCATGCTGGATCCAACGATGCTGTATATATCGTGCCTGTTCTGCCCTGCTGCAGAAAATATTCTTGCCGGCTTAATCTCCTTCTCCTTCAAAATGCCAAGTTCTACCATGGCATTGAGATATCCGGTGAGCACCAGCCTGTGCATATTTATTCCTTTCTCCTCCAGCGACTTCTGTATGCCTGTTATTGATTTTTCCTCTCCGTTGATTTCGTTCAGTATAAGTTTGTATTTCTGTGTTTCTTCAAAATTTTCAATCATATATTTCACCCAATAGAAATTTTTCAAAATTTTCTGAATTTTTTATTGCATCTTCACAGATTTCCCGGGAACTGCCGGTAAACCCTCTGGGGTCCATGGCATCCTCCAGATCCTTTTCTGAAAGAAACCGGAGTATGCCGTTTTTCAGCAATGCCTCCTTGAATGTTAATTTATTTTCGTAGGCAAGCATGGATGACCTTCTTACAAATTCGTGCGATTCCTGCCTTGGCACGCCTTTTCTGGTCAGTGCCGTGGTTATGCTTTCTGACATTATGAACTGGTCTTCATATGCTTTTTTCTTCATCTCTTCCTTATTAATAAACAGGTGTGAAAATACTCCGGTCATTTTGGTTATTATGTCGTCTACAAGTATGGAAGCATATGGAATGGTAAACCTTTCCAGGGCACTGTTTGTAAGGTCCCTTTCGTGCCACTGCACACCGGCTTCATATTCAGGTATTATAAAAGACCTGAGCAGCCTTGCAAGGCTTACAACATTCTCTGACACAACGGGATTGCGCTTTGATGGCATGGAACTTGAACCTACCTGCTTTTCACTATCAAAATACTCTGAAAGTTCATATATCTCCGGTCTCTGCAGGTTCCTGACCTCGGTTGCAAATTTCTCCATTGACACCGATATATTGTTGATTATTGATAAATATTCTATATATCTATCCCTGCCCACAATCTGGGTTGATGCAGTTTCATGGGTAATCCCCAGTATGTCGCATGCCTTTTCCTGTATTTTAAGCGCCATGGGGCCAAGTGCTGCCCCGGTTCCTACCGGGCCAAGAATCTTTCCGGCGATCATACGCTTTCTGGCCTCCATTAAACGTTCCAGATGCCTGTTTATTTCTGTTAGATAAACAGAAAATTTCAGTCCCAGTGTTATAGGAGAAGCATGCTGCCCGTGGGTTCTTCCAACCATTATTGTTTCCATGTTGTCCCTTATAATACTTATCAGGGCCCTGTTGAGCCCCACCAGGTCTGATACAATTATGTTTATTGCCCGCTTTATCTGAACCGCCGATGCAGAATCATTTATATCGTTTGACGTAACCCCGAAATGGACATAATTTTTGCCATCCGTGCATTTTTCTGTTAGTGCTTCCACTATAGCCATTACATCATGATTTATGGCACTTTCAATTTCCTTTACCCGGGGAAGCTGCACTTCATTTGAGTCCACCACTTTCTTGATGTCAAGATACGCCTTCTCAGGTATAAGCCCGTAATATGATTCTGCCTGTGCAATAGCACTTTCTACATTGAGCATTATATCCAATCTTGTTTTCTCAGAAAATATTGTTTTTACTTCTTCCCTGCCATATCTGTAGTCCAGTGGTGAAACTATCATATAAGCCTATTACATTTAGTTTAAAGTTTTTTTTGTTGCCATGGTTATATGTGTTAATATGGCACTCAGGTAGATCCACTGAAAATTCTTTTTTTATCTGGGCTTACGGGAATTTATTTTCCTGAAAAGCATCGTGATCATGGTAATTATAATGCCTGCTCCCGTAAGAAGCGCCCCGGCAGCAGCTATATAGCTGGCATCTGTAACATTTCTGATTTCAGAATGTGAAATAAAATTGTAGTCAAGTGTGGGTCTGCTGCTGGAAATGACTACATACCTGTAGGATCCGTTAAGATTTTCATACATGGGTTCTCCATCAATCTGCTTTGCCGGCGCTACAGTGTAATTACCGATGCTGGAAGAGTTAAATTTACCAGCATCTGCCCTGAAATCTGTACAGTTTACAAGCCCTGCAGAAGAGGTATCAGAGGAAACCATTATAAGAATTTTGTTTTCGGTAAAATTGAATTCAGGCGATGTATAAATATCCGCTGAGTAATGTATTACAGTACTTCCCGACGGCTCGGATGTAATAACAACGACTCCCGGTATTACCAGTGCTATTCCGGCTATTATTAGGACAATGCCCACTAGGACTTTCCTGCTTACCATTTATTTCACATTTAAGATTCTTATTTAGTCTTTTGTTAGAGTGACAGGTCTATTTTATTCTGGTTGATTTCCTCTTCCATCTTTTCGACCCTTTTATCCACTTCCTCCTCTGTGAGACCGCATTCAAGGAGCTCCATGTAAAGTTCATAATTATCCTTTTCCGGGTCAATCTCGCCGGCGAATATCCTTATTGAACCGCATGCCTTATCCTCATAGTTGAGCCTGTAGCTTATTTCCAGCGTCAGGTTTTTTTCTTCCATGAATTTTAATTTATGTATATAATCAGACATGTTACAGTATTAACTAATAGTATTATAAATTTCTATGGATATCATGGCTACAGATACCTATTTAATATCTATATTATATGTATTTGTCAAGGCCCGTTTCCCATAGATTCCTGAGCGTTTCAGTATCCTCGCTTAGTATATACCTGCCCTTTTCTTTTATTCTTATGCCTTCCTTTGATGTGCTGCCTATCTTCCTCAACTTTATCCCGGAGAAAAACTCCAGTAATCTTCCCTCATTTTCAGGGGCAACCTCCATGATCATTCCTGTTCCCAGTTCAGAAAACAGTTTTTCATTGGTCCTTCCAGGTATTTCAGTTACATCCACGTCAAAACCGGATCTGCTCCCGAATGCCATTTCCAGCAGGGCAACTAACAGCCCGCCACCGGAAACATCATGCATTGATTCAATATATTTCATTGATTTCCTTATGCCATCACGCAGTGCCAGAAGTTCATTGAGATCAGCCTCAGGAAGCACAGTGTGTGCTGTGCCCATCTCTGATGAATACTGGCTTCCGGCAAGGTCCGGTATTATGGTACCTGCCAGGTACAGTGCATTTCCAGGGCTCTTGATTTCAGCAGTTTTAGCATTTCTTATATCATTTATTTTACCCAGTAGCAGCATATTCGGCGTGGGAAGTATTTCCTTTTCCGCCTCATTGTAAAAACTGACATTGCCTGAAACCAGGGGAAGTCCTGTTGTTCTGCAGAAGTCTGATATTGCCCTAAGGGTCTCGATAAATCTGTACATTGTTTCAGGGTTTTCGGGATTCCCGAAATTCAGTGCATCAACAATAGAATGTGGAACCCCGCCGCTGCTCAGTATATTTTTATAGCCCTCGAAAAGGGTGTGCATTGTTCCGTTATATGCATCTATACCCACCATTTCAGGCCTGGAGCCGGATGTTATACACAGTCCCTGGTAGGAATTTTCCAGCGGTTTGATTATTGTGGCATCGGAATGCGTCTCCCTGTTGGGCATGCCTGTAAAGGGTTTAACAATAGTCGATCCCCTGACAGTAAAGTCATACTGCCTGACTATGTTGAATCTGGCACAGATATTCGGCTTTGAAAGGAAGTCCAGGATAAATTTCCTGTAATTTTCAGGCTCTTTGTCCATTACGTTTTTTTTCTCTACTTCAGGCTTTTTGAAATTTCTGGCATAAACAGGACCGCCAGTGAGGAAAGAAAGCTCCATGTCAAGTATCTTCTCATTCCTGTATTTTATTACAAGGTTGGGGCTTTTCACAGTTTTTCCTATAATAGAGTATTCTATGCCCCATTTATTGAATATGCTGTCAATTTCCATTAGACTTGAGGGATTTATTGCAAGGAACATCCTCTCCTGTGATTCACTTACCCATATCTCCCATGGGTCCATGTTGGTATCCTTGAGAAGTACCTTATCCAGCTCTATGATTCCGGACATTCCCCCTGCAAAGAGCATCTCACTCACAGCACTGGACAGCCCCCCGCCACCAAGGTCCTTCATTCCATCTATAATACCTGCATCGTTAGCCTCCAGTATGGCGTGTATAAGCGGTTCCTTTATGATGGGATTTCCCAGCTGCACTGCATTTCTGTTTGATTCGTCACCTGCGTTTAGTATTTTAGATGCAAAGTTGACACCATGTATTCCGTCCCGGCCGGTTCTGCCGCCGCAAACAATCAGGAGGTCCCCCTCAATGCCTATTCTGCTTCTGACAACATGGTCTTTCCTTACAATGCCTATGCATCCGGCATTTACCAGCGGAATTCCATTATATATGCTGTTGAAGTTGACAGAACCTGCTACTGTCGGTATCCCGACCCTGTTTCCATAATCCCTGATGCCGGCTACAACACGGTTTATTATAAAACGTTCAGTAAGCTGCCCTTTCCTGTTATCTGGATCGCCGAAATAGAGAGAATCTACAAGTGCCACAGGCTGTGCACCCATGCACAGCACATCTCTTATTATGCCCCCGACTCCTGTTGCGGCACCACCATATGGCTCAATGGCGCTTGGATGGTTATGGCTTTCCATCTTAACCACATATGCATTTTCATCATCAAAGGATATGACGCCCGCATCATCCTCCATGGTCAGTATAGTATAATCGCTTTTCAGCCCGGAAAGATATTTTTTCAGGTAAAGTTTAGATGATTTATAGCATGAATGCTCACTCCATCCCTGGGCTATTGCCTGAATCTCTATGTCTGTAGGATTTCTGCCAAGGCCTGTAAAATAATTTCTCAGCATAACCATTTCATCATAGGTTAATCCCAGGCCTGAGGCCATATCCTTGAGTTTTTCCGGTGTACTGTCAATAATACTGTACATTTTATTCACTTATTTCCTCTATCTTATATTCCTGTATAACTGGATTTGTAAGCAGTTTCTCTGCAATTTCTTTAATTTCATCCATGCTATCCTTTTCATCCAGCGTGGTTTCAAATTCATAGGTTTTATATGAATAAACATTCTTTATGCCTCTGTAGCCTGTGAGCTCCAGATTTCTCCTTATGCTCAAAGCTTCCGGGTCTTCTACATTTGGAAGGTATTTGATCTGAACCTTGATCCTCATAAAACTGTATTTTAATTATGAAATTAAATTTATTGTTTATCCCTGCATAATATATGCCTGTAAATCCTGCACAAAATTTAATATTTTATATCATCTTTAACCTTTATGGCCAGACTGGATCGAAGGGAGGCAGTTAGACTTTTCCGCATAAGGCTTGTTTCGTTTTCACTTTCACTGGTATTTATAGTGGGATTCTTTATTTTTACATATTTTACACTTAACACAGGGTATGCAGACAGGCATCTCCATATTTTCATTACGGGATTTACCGTGCTTATAGTTGCAGCACTTGGAACCGGGGTAGAAACTGTTATACTTACCAGAACAGCAATATCACTCTTTACTGGAAAAAACATAAATGAACTCAAGCCGGATGAAGCATCTCAGGCCATAGCCCGGCTCAGGGTACTTATAAAGAAATAGGCCCTACTTCTCCCTGTGGAGTACCAGTATATGTACCCTTCTCGCTATGTTTATCATTGGCCTTATGAGCAGCTGGGTACTGCCTACGATAAAGAGATACACACCAAGAGTAGAGTACTTTGCCTCGCTGGGAAGGAAGAATATACTTCCTATAACGAATTCCAGACCAACCATTATATCATTTGCAATTGAAAGCCAGTCATAGAACCGCCTGACCTTTTTCTCCCTCACCGATCTTGAAGCGAAATTAAGAAGAGATCTGTTAACATCACTGCTGTTCAAAAAAGAATCCAGGTTTACTATGATCTGGGATAGGTAATCATTTTCCACTATTTCTTTCAGTCCTGATATGAAGGGCCCTTCATTATTTTCTACAGCCTTGGAGAAACTGCTGTTGAATGATCCATCCCGCAGTATGATTATCAGGCGGGTAAACCATTCCTGTCCGATGTACGGCCTGATCTTTTCCATATCCAATTTGAAGTTCTCTATGTATGGCTTGCAGTAGTCAGCAAAAGCGTTTGAATAATAAAAGTCGGGGGAGTTTATAACAGGAAAATCGGCGTAGATGGTAAAATCATCCTGTGTTTTTCCTGCATCCTGACTCAATATGTCCATTATGAACTGTGCAATCTTTCTGTCCAGGTACATAATCTTAAGTATGCCTTCAATTAATGGATTCCTGGTGGCATATCCTATAAATTTATTGAAAAGTGTTTCCTTATCTGAATCACTTATATTGTACCTCACATCAGGCACATTTATGATCTCCAGAATATTTTCATCAGAATACGTGCTGATTATCCTGTTATCCTGGAGCTTTTTGTAGATATCATCCCCGAACATGTAGGATACCAGGGGCTTTATGTTTTTCCACTTTAAATTGAATCCATAGGGGCTCCTCTGAATAGCATAAAGGAAATACAGCGGACTGGCAAGTTCATTATCCATTATTCAGCATTTTCTGCACCCTAATATAATTTAGGTAGAAATGGTGCATCAATAAACCTGCGAAATAAAAAATCTATATTGCATTGATAATATCCTTAAGAGCTATATACGGGTTTTCGTGTTTTTCAACAACTGTACCGGTAACAATTATGTCTGCACCTGCATCGAGCACAGATCTTGCCTTTTCATAATCTCTTATGCCCCCGCCTACTATAACCGGAATGTTCACAGCTTCCTTTATTCTGGTTATGACATTGCACCCCACCGGTTCTGGAGCCCCGGATCCTGCTTCCAGGTACAGCAATTTAAAACCGAAAAATTCAGCAGCAACAGCATAGGAAAGTGCAGTGTTCTCATCTTCCCTGCCTATAAGCCTCGCATTCCCAACCCTGCCAACAGTCATGCCCGGCTCAAATACCAGATACCCCATGGGGATCGTCTCTATTCCAAGTTTTTTCAGGACAGATGCTGATCCTATCTGATGGCCTACTATGTAGTCAATATTGGTTGAATTCATCAGCATCATGTAATATATTGCATCGGCATACCTGCTGATCATTGTCCTTGAACCTGGAAAAATAATAATCTGTTTCTCTGTTTTTGCCCTTATTTTTTCAATGGTTATATCCATTAAATGTGAATTTATGTCAGTTGACCCACCTATTAGAAAGAAATCTGTGCCAGCCCTGTCTGCCTTCTCCGCCAGATCCCCTGATTTTTCAGGGGGTTGTGCTGCCGGGTCTATCAGCGTCATATGCACTTTTTTGTATTTCAGGATTGACATAATATTCCTGTAAACATTCACTATTATTCACCTTAATTTATCAGCTACAGGTAATGCTATAGTAAACTTACATATAAACTCATCTAAATCTTTTTTCAATGTTCCAAACAAAAGGTTTAAAAATTCGTAATTTTGAAAAGAACAATATTTAATAAATTATATGTAATACACTATATAATGTTAGACCCGGCCCGCAAATATTTTCACTGCACAGATAGGGAAAGGGCAATATTCGAGGCGGGCATAAAACTGGGTGGCATATTTCATCAGTATACCGGTGTGCCTGTAAATGAGAGCAATATAGACGAAATTTCACGGGCAATAGAAAAAAGTGTATCAGTACAGCCCTTTGTTAAGCACGTATCCGTAGAAATTAATATGGGAAGCCAGAGCACATCGTTCCAGTATACATCCCTCTCAGGAGAAATGATGGATGTAAGGTTAACCGTTGAATATAATGGTCAGGCGGTAAGGGCAAGGATGCATTATGTGCAGGACCTGAATTACCCGCTGATGTATTTGGAGGAATAATAATGGCAATAAAAGTAGGGATAACCGGACCAATCGGTTCTATAAAGACCGAGGCACTGAATAAGATTATGGAGATGCTAAAAAACAATGGAAAATTAATAGAGGGTACACTTGTATCAGAAAAGATTGAACACGGAAGGGTGCTTGCCTATTATATTACGGATATTCTTACAAAGAGAAAGGTTGAATTCGCCAGAAGTGATCTTGTTTCAAGGGTAAAGGTGGACAAACTCGGGGTGGATACAAAGGCGCTGGAAGAGCTTCTGGTCCCCAGCCTCCAGAAATCAAGAGAGGAGGCAGATGTTATAATAATAGACGAGCTCGGGAAAATTGAAAATACAACCAAGCAGATAAAGGCCGAGATAGAGGAAACAATGAAATCTGATAAATCGATAATCGTAACACTGCATAAGAAATCCAGAAACCCAGTGCTCCAGGAATTCCGCGGCTATGAAAGTGTGAGGGTTTTTGATATTACCCCCATCAACAAGAACATACTGCCATTTAAAATTTTAAAGGTATTGAATGGAGAGGAAGAATCAATTTAAGACATTATCAGAGGGCTCCGTAAGGATAATGGCCCCTGATAATTTTTTTATAAAGGGCCCGGGTACAAAAACTCCAGGTTTTTATAATCTCGATCAGAAACTTAACCGGGATATTACAGTATCTTTCCTCAGGACAGTAAAACCCAGGATAGCGCTGGATGCCTTCGGCGGCACCGGCATAAGGGGGCTGAGGATTAACCGGGAGGCCGGAGTAAAAACAGTTATTTCTGAAATAAATAAAAAATCATTTGAGTATATAAAAATCAACAGGGACCTGAATGGGTCTGATGTTGAGGTATACAATAGAACATTTCAGGCAGTACTGAACGATTTTCTGTTTGATTATATAGATATCGATCCCTACGGATCAGTGCTGCCATATATTGATGACGCCATGCTGAATATCAGGAATAAGGGCTACATCGGAATTACCCCCACAGACCTTACCGCCCTTACCGGCTCCATGGGGAGGAAAACGTTCAGGCGCTACGGGGCGTCAATAATCAATGATACCTACAGGCACGAATCAGGCATACGCCTGTTAATCGGCGAAATTGTTAAACGGGCAGCTGCAATGGATAGGGCCGCAATACCCATGATATCCCTATGGCACTCCCATTATTACCGTGTAATATTCCAGATAATTTCATCATCTTCCATGGCAGACAGGCAGCTGGAGAAAATAGGCACATTCAACCGGCACACAGGATTGGCACCGGAATACCCTGAATCCAGCGAAGGTCCCATGTGGCTGGGCAATCTCAATTCGGATGTGGTTAAAGGCCTGAATATAATTGAAAACCCCGATAAATTGTTTTTAAAATCCCTGGATGCAGTGAAAAACAATGACCTCTCACTGTACTTCGCAGATATCGCAGATTTTGCCAGGATTATACACCACGATTCCATGGGAATGGAATCAAGCATGGAAAAACTGGCCGGGAATGGCATACAGTGCGGAAGATCCCAGTTTTCAGATACAGGTATAAAAGTTTCAGTCCCGGTAAAGGATGCCCTGCACCTGATTTATTGAGAGTATCCGGAGTTATTCTCCTTTTCAGCTACAAATGAGGATATATCTATTCCAGCATCCGAAAGAACAGTGACCATTGCCGTTTCAAAATCTATAAACTGCATGCCGGATAGCAGATCCCTGGCCTTGATTATTGCCTCCTTTTTTGTCATTTTTCCTGAGGCCGAAGCCGCTTCCAGCATTCTGTCTACCAGTGGCTTTTCAGCCGCCTCCGAGAAAAGTTCATCAACATCAACTGAAAAATCCAGTGGCACTATAACTCCCTCGGTGCTGAAATTTGGAACATATTTTCCTTCCTTTTCAACTATGAGCTTCTCATTAAGGGAAGACTCAATAAAACGTTCCACAGTATCCGGGGGAATCAGGGCACGTTTGAATGATAGTGTATTGATAAAATCTGAGCTGGTATAACCGCTGGCCTTTTTCATGGCCACCAGGGCTATGAGTTTTCTTGCCATATCCTTATTCATGCGGGTAAATCATTTATTTACTTATAATTATTCTGCATTGCATCTTCCTTTATCTGCTCCAGTATGGAATCAGCCAGTTTTTCTATGGCACCCCTGTCGTTTCCCCATGCGGATACCTCCACCTCAACCCACGGCTCTCCATTCTCATCTACTTTCGGGTGTGTTTTTATGTATGCATTGCCACCATATTTTTTCATAAGGTCAGCTATTAAAGGCGCTATGAGGCTTTCCTTAACATTATACAGATTTTCAGATCTATCAGTATATTGAAATCCGGGTACTTTTATCCTGTCCTTTATTCCTTCCATGATAGATTTCACCTCTCCCGGAACCCCAGGGACTATTATAAAGGTCTTACCGGAAATTTCAATATAAATGCCAGGGGCTGTTCCGGCCCTGTTTTCCAGTGGTTCTGATCCTTCGGGGAGGATTGACATTTTTTCCCTGGCAGGAGTCATATACCCTGCCTTCCCGAGTATCATATTCTCGGCCTCCTGATTTTTTACAAGCTTCAATCCGAAGCATGCAGAGAACCCCTTCAGCGTCATGTCGTCATAGGTGGGACCCAGCCCGCCGGAAGATATAATAATATCACCTGCTGAAAAAGATTCCCTGAAAGCATTGGCTATCTCATCAAGATTATCCCTGACAATTATTCCCTTTACAACATCATATCCTGAATATGTAAGCAATTCTCCTATATAGGAAAAATTTGTGTTTACGGTCCTGCCCTTCAGTATTTCGTTTCCAACTGTAATTATAACAGCTTTCATAATTTAATATAATGAAATAATATAAAAATAATGTGCAATATTCCCTCTTTCCATATACGAACATTTCCGGATATAGATTTAATAATAATCAAACATTAAAAATATGATATTATGAAGATCGAAGGCGTAAGAATAATTGGTAGGGAAAAGGTGGAACAGCCTGTTTACAGATATGTCAAGCCAACAGATTATTATAAAAACATCCTTGGCGAGGTATCGCCTACTGAGGCCGCCATGATCAATGAAGTTTGCACCCTTGAGATGAGGGCAGGTGATTATGCAGCGTACTACAACACAACTTCAGACGTTGCGGATTTTGCCGTTGATCTGTCAAAAAAATTGAACGGACTGGACGTTTCTGAAATAAACATGGCCTGGGACATGCTTTACAGGCTGTCCCTTCCCCTGGGGAGAGCCGGCGTTATGATGCACGCTCTCAGTGCAATCAACATCCTTATGTACGACCTTTATTCAAGGTATCTCGGTGTTCCAGCATACCGTATAATGGGCGGCCCCACACGAAAAAAAATAAGGGCATATGCATCGCATCTGCATCCAACAGCCATACCAGAACTGCAGGAAGAGGCACGGAAATATGTGTCAGAGGGTTACAAGACTATGAAGATGAGATTTATTTCAGGCCCATCAGATGTTGACGGTGTCAGTAAAAACATAGAACTCGTAAGGGCCATAAGGGACGCGGTGGGATACGATGTGGAACTGGCAGGTGACGCGTGGATGTCATGGAATTACAACTTTGCACTTAAAATGGTAAAGAAGCTTGAAAAATATGATATGGCATGGGTGGAGGAGCCCTTTATGCCTGATGATTTCGAGGCCATGAAAATGCTAACACTGAAAACAGATATACCCATATCAGAGGGGGAACACCATTATCATGTATACGATTTTAAAAGATTACTGGATGCGGGCATAAGAATACTGCAGCCGGATGCTGTCTGGACAGGCGGCATAACACCTATGAAAAAGATAGCCGCGCTTGCCGAAACCTATGGAGCTATTATTGTACCGCACACAGGCAATGTTTATAACCTCCACTGTATAATATCAGAGCCGGAAAGCGTGACACCTGTTGCAGAGTTCCTGACCAAATACAGGGAGTGGATGGAGCAGGATATGGAAGGAATACCATTCCCTGTAAAGGGTTACATTGAACTTGGTGACAGGCCCGGGTTTGGAATAGAGTATAAAAAGCCAAACTAATTAAAATATTTCATATTTTATACCAAATTAGTAATTAAAACTATGGTGAGGCAAATGACAGAAAATATTTTCAGGGTAAAAATAGTTAAAACCGGAGAATCCTGGGTTCCTGGTCCAGAGGTGTACAGAATGTCAGGCTGGGATTCCTGGGAACTTCTGCATTTCCATATGGTCCTGGCATACAACAGGGATACCAATTTTTTGATAAATACAGGACTTCCGGAGGATCTAACAGAGAGAAACAATGCAATGGTGCGATTTGCCGGAGAACGTGCAAAATTCATTTCATTGGATTCCGTTGATATTCTAAAAAAGATGGGGTTCCCTCCAGACAGCATAGAAAATATATCATTTACGCCAATTCAGGACTATACAACCGGAAGGGCGGATATGTTTAACAGAGCCACATACCATATACTGAAAAAAGGCTGGATAGATGATATCGTTGTACCGGGGGAACACAATGCGGAGAGGAATCTCTTTGTGCCTGAAAGGATTCTTCAGTATCTCGATTTTGTGGCCCACAGGAGGATAAGGTATTTTGATGCAGAATCTATAACCGAACTGGTACCCGGAATAGATGCATTATGGGTAGGATGCCACCACAGGGCGTCTCTTGCATTCATAATAAATACATCTGGCGGAAAGGTGGTGTTCACGGACGCAGCCTTCAAGAAAAATAATATAAGAAATAAAATTCCAATGGGCATTGCGGAAAACATATTCGAATGCTACAGTGCTTACAGGGCCATGGAACGTTATGGAAGGATACTTCCCGCCTATGATCCCGATATAACAGGAATGGAATTCTGATTCCACCTCTTTAAATTCATGGAATTTAGATTATTTATATTAATAATTATATAATAGATTCACAAAAAATTATTGAGCATGTACCGATTAATTATATGGTAAGACTCATGCCGGATAGATTAAAAGAATGGTACGTACCCAGATCGGGCCCTCTTCATATAAGAGCAATAATTGGCCTCACCTTCTATCCCTACACACTCATGGTAAGCTCTCTGGTATTTTTCGGCAGCTTCTTTTCTCATAGCATCCATATCATGAGGACTGTGTATCTGTTCATAACATTTGTGATCTGCCTGGGTATTTCTGCCCATTGCTTTGATTCCTCCCTTAAGAAATCCCCTGGCCCATGGGCTAATTATATACCCCGTAATATAATGATAATTGTGGGATTTGTATCTCTCATTGCAGGTCTTTCTTTTTCCTTTTATTTCGCATTTTTTGTGGTCCATTTTCTAATACTTGCCGGGCTGGTGGAGATTTTCTTTGTATTCGCTTACAACCTCGAACTCTTCGGGGGATTTTTCCATAATAATATATTTCTTGCTTTCTCCACAGGTTCAATGCCAATTGCATCCGGGTATATTGTGCAGGGAGGAAATAATTTCTTAATAATACTGATGATGATTGCTACCGGTTATTCTCTCCTCCAAATACAGATTCAGGCATCAAGACCTTACAGGTCACTGATCCGCGGTGAGACTATTGATAGCATTAAATTAGCAAAATACTATGAGAAAATATTGAAATCCGTTGTAATTTTTTCTATACTGCTGGCATTGCTGGTTGTTACAGGAGTTTTGGAATAATCCTAATCTGATAGAATGTAAATATGTATAAAGTTGTGCCATCCAACAAAATTTACTTTTATATTCCCAGACATGTATGGGTTAGAGTTAATATTATATTAATTATTAATCATTTATGAGAAGTTTTATAGATAAACCTGTAGAATGTAAAATAAATTTTATAAAAGAGCCCCAAGGAATCGATATAAAAAACCCATTTTTTTCATGGGTTCTTACTTCGCAAGGGAATCACGTTAATCAATCTGCATATAAAATAATTGTATCTGATAGTAGGAGCAATTTAATGAAAGAATTAGGCAACATGTGGGATACAGGAAAAGTAAACTCTGACAAAAATTCTTTTGTATATTATGAAGGGCAACCGTTAAACAGTTTTACTAAGTATTACTGGAGGGTTAAATGGTGGGACAATGATGGGAATGAAAGTCCCTTTAGTGATATATACTCTTTTGAAACTGCCTTTATTGCAGAGCAAACATGGATTGGGAGGTGGATATTTGTAGATTCACTTGTTAGAAAGGAAATTGATATAAAAAAAACTATAAAAAGTGCAAAAATTTATATAAGTGCACTTGGATATTACGAGTTAAGGATAAATGGTAATAAAGTAGGGACCAAAGTATTAACTCCCCAATGGACAGATTATAAGAAAAAAATTCTTTATTCCACTTATAGTGTAGACAATTATCTTAGGAATGGCTTGAATTGTATAGGAATTATTGTCGGTAATAGTAGGTACACTCAGGAATATGGGTATGATGGAAAGCATCAAGTTATCATAGATATGGTATTAGTATATGAGGATGGAGAAACATTACATTTTGGTACTGACACAACTTGGAAAACATCAGCCGGTCCAATAATTTATAACGATATATATAATGGTGAAACATACGATGCAAGGTTAGATCAAGAAGGTTGGGATTCTCCAAAATTCGATGATTCTAGTTGGGTATATTGTAATTATTCCAATTCTAAATTAGGGAAACTTGTCTCAGATGCGTTATTCCCCCCAATAGAAATAGTCGGATCCATGAAGCCCAAGAATATTATCTACTCTGCAGAAAATAAATACGTTGTAGATTTTGGTCAAAACTATACAGGTTGGGTCAAAATAAAATTTGAGAGATTAAATAGAGGGGATGAAGTGAAACTTAGATATGCTGAATTGATAAATAAGGATAACACTCTTAATACTGGTCCAAATAGAACAGCAAAAAATGAGGATACTTACATATCAAAGGGAGGGTACTATGAATCTTATGAACCGAGATTTACGTATCACGGTTTTAGATATGTTGAAATCTCTGGGGGGAATATAACGCCTAACTTAGATACAGTAGATGGAAGGATTGTGCATAGTAACGTAAATCCTGTGGGCGGTATTGTTTTTAGTAGGGAAAACGATATACTAAATAAAATACATAAAATGGTTTTATGGTCACAAGTAAGCAATTTAATGGGAATACCAACAGATTGCCCGCAAAGAGACGAAAGAATGGGGTGGTTAGGAGATTCAAGTCTAATCGCAGAGGAATCTATAATTAATTTTGATATGTACGGTTTTTATACAAAATGGCTAAGTGATATCAAAGATTCTCAGCTGGAAAGTGGTGAAATTTCTGATGTTGTTCCTCCATTCTGGCCCTTGTATCCAGCTGATCCAGGCTGGGGAGATGAATATATTTCAATCTTGTGGGATGTGTATAGATATTATGGAGACAACAATTTATTATCAGAGTATTATCCATACGTTAAAAAGTGGCTTAATTTTCTTCGTAGCAAAGTTGAAAATGGCATTCTAACATTTTATAAGTACGGTGATTGGTGTCCACCTAAAATGGTCAGGCCCTCAGATACGCCCGGAGAGCTATATGCCACCTCAATCCTTTATAAGGATCTAAGTGTTATGTCTCAAATATCAAAAAAACTAGGAAATAATGATTATGAAGAATATGAAATGGATATGGAAGCAATAAAAAATGCCTTTAATACTAAATTCTTGGTGGAACGTGATGAAACATTTCCTAGATTTTTAAATAGAGAAAGATACAGGATACCAGATAAATTACACGTTTTATATTATGGCAATCAGGATTATGGAACACAGACCTCCCAAATTTTGCCTCTATATTTTGGTATAGTACCATTAGCAATTAGAGACGAAATATTTCAATATTTATTAAAAGACATTGTAATTAATTGCAGCAATCACCTAAATACCGGAATTTTTGGAACTCGCTATCTATTCCAAGTTTTATCATCTTTTGGGTATTCTGAAATTGCAATTAAAGTGATAACACAAACTAGCTATCCTGGCTGGGGATACATGTTAAAAGAAGGAGCGACCACTTTATGGGAGAGATGGGAGTTATTAGCTGGTGAGTCTTTAAATGAGGTTGAAAAAAATTTGGCTGAGAGTGGTATGAACTCTCATAATCATATCATGTTCGGTACTGTAGATAATTGGTTCTACGACACTCTTGTAGGTATAGTTCCTAGTATAGAAAATCCTGGATTCAAAGCATTTACACTATCCCCACACTTTGTGAACGAAGTTAAAACGCTTAAATTTTCATTTATTTCACCCATGGGTAGCATTCACTATAGATTAGAAAGTTTACCTGATAAAAAAAGACAAATTTATTTACAGGTTCCCGTTAATTCCACGTGTAAAATAGAATTAGACAAAAGAGAAGTATCAAAACTATTATTAATAAATGATAGTGATATTGTAAATTATATAGACGAGCATAATAATAATAATAAAATTATATTTAAACTTGAGTCCGGTAATTATAAAGTAACCATTAAAATGAGGTGATTAAAGTGAAATATAAATTTCTTGGGAAAAGTGGCATGAGAATTAGTGAGCTGGTCATGGGTGCTATGACGTTTGGAAATGAATGTGATAAAAAATCCAGCTTTATTCTGTTGGATAAATTTGAAAGCGCAGGTGGAAATACGATCGATACGGCAAATGTCTATTCCAACGGTTCCTCGGAAAGCATAGTGGGTGAATGGCTTAAATCTAAAGATAGAGACAATTTCGTTGTCGCTACCAAGGTACGTTTCCCTATAGGAGAGCGTCCTAATGAAGCTGGAGTTAGCACAAAACATATCAGGAATTCAGTAAAGAAATCCCTCGAGAGATTACAGACTGATTATATAGATTTGTATCAGATACACGCTTGGGATTCCAATACACCGTTGGAAGAGTCCTTATACACATTATCATGTTTAGTTGATGATGGTTTAGTAAATTATATTGGAGTTAGTAATTTTAAGGGATGGCAGCTACAAAAGGCCCTAGATATTTCAGAAAAGTATGGTTTCCGTAGAATAATATCGGTGCAGCCTCAGTATAATCTTTTAGAAAGAGGGGTTGAATATGAAATAAAGGACGTTATTCAGGATAATGGCTTAGGAGTAATTTCATGGAGCCCTCTTAGAGGAGGCTGGTTAACAGGAAAATTTCAACAAAATACCCGACCAGTAGATACAAACACTAGAGTGGGCAGGTCAAATGCTATTGATCCAGGTGAAGCCTGGGAAAGATATAATAACACTAAAACATGGGAAGTAATAAAAACAGAAGAGGAGATTGCAAACAGAAGAGGTGTTACAGTATCACAGGTTTCCATTAATTGGGTAAGATCACAGAAGTGGATTACTTCCCCTATAATTGGTGCTAGAAATTTAGAGCAGTTAGAACCTAATCTGGCTTGTCTCGATTGGGAACTTAGTGAAAGTGAAATAAAGGAATTGAACGAGGTAAGCAAGATGGAAAATTTCTATCCATACGATTTTATAGAATGGGCAGTTAAACGCAGATAGTTTCCTAAATTACTCCTATGAAAAACCTATACTTAACAATCTTTTACCCCCTGTATATTAAATTTGCTGAATCGTCATGCGTATTAGCATTTTTAGCAATTCTTCTCATGTTGCTTATTCTCTTCAATGATAGTTCTTCAAGCCTCCTGAAGTATAATTCATCAGGATTGATTCTTTTCTTTCTCTCCTGGTCAACAAACCTTACATTGTTCTTTAACATTGTATAAACTGTTTCTGCTAATATCCTTGCTATGGCTATTATAGACCTCTCTTTCCTAGTCTCCTTACTATTCTGAGATATTTGGATTTAAACTTCCTTGTAAATTTTATAGGTGAATAAAGTCAGAAATCATGAAAAACCTTATTTAGCCTCAGCTATATGACGATATAGCTGTGAGAATCGGAGGCGGTTGTTATGCAACTTGACCCTTGAGGCCGTTAGTAAGAATAGCCGCCCTTCGACTCGATTTCATACCTTATTAATATCTAATAAGGTGAATAGGAGTTTGTCGAGTCTACGATTCTGAATCTCACAGAATTACATGGAGGTGATCAAATGGTAATAGGCTTGGATGTACATAAACGTTCCGTATATGCTACGGTTATGGAGGATAATGGAGATATTATTATCCAGAGAAATATGGAAAATAATATGGAGATGGTCAGATCCATATGTAATCAGTCTTAATTGAATTATGAAAACTTTCAATATCACCATTCTCTGTTGGTGTTCCCCTTTCTATGTATTCATGTTTAATTCCCATTGTTTTAAGATAGCTATTGAACTCCCTAGAGATATACTGTGGACCGTTATCTGCCCTCAATGTAATATTATCAGGTACTATGCCATTGAACCTCCTTATTATTGAATCATCTATTGCATTTATTGCATCCTTAGAAGTGGATGATGTATTATAGTTATAGCCATACCATTCTTTAGAAAATACATCCTTTATGCACATTAAATAGGTCATCCCATTGTTTGTTGGAATATAAGTAATACCTGTTTCAATCAGCATCTCTGGCTTATCAGGCCTTAACAGCTTCAGTTCCCTTCTGTTCTTATGGCTATGCACTGGAAGTGTCAGATTGTTGTTCTTCATTATTTTATATACTGTTTTCCTGGCTATTCGTATGCCTGAATTCCTCAATAATGCCCAGATCCTGTTATAGCCATATGTTACTCTTTCTTTGCATAGCTCTATTATTTTATTAATGATAATATTATCAATCCTTGCTGAAGTTCTTCTATATTCAATGTTTTCATGCTTTCTCCTGTAATAGTGTGTTATCCTGTTAATTCCAGAATAATAGCATGCTTCTTTTACTTCAATTCCATTATTAGTCATCTCATTCACCGAACTCACCTTTTCCTCCTCATATAATTTTTTTTAATATTTCATTTGCTATGGTCATTTCACCTATTATTGATTTAAGATTCTCATTCTCTTTCATTAAGGACTTATCAGGATCCTTTCCTTCTAAACCCTTTCTTCCACCTTCCAGGAACTGCTCCTTCCATTTATAGAACATTGAAACTGCTATTCCGTGCTCCCTGCATATCTCTGCTATTGTAATGTTGGGATTCTGGAATGACTCCATTATAATATTGTATTTCTCCTCAGCTGTATATAATCGTCCCGGCATTTACATTACCTCCTTTATATATTTATATAAATTATTCGTTATATATATCTCTTTAGCTTTGTATAACTTTAAACTATCCATAACCAACAGCCCTTACTGCCTCACTGAACATTCTTTTTATTCCGGAGAAGTATATCTCAACATTCCATCTCAGCCCGTAGTTATTATTAACCTTCCATAATCCCTCATCGAATCTTCTAATAAATCTGGTAATCTTAGCCCTGTAGGGAGAACCCCTGGATAATGTAACTGCATTCTTCCTTGTAGGTATTACAGCCTTACCCTCTAATTCATTATAAATTAATTTGGAATCATAGCCCTTGTCACCGTATAATTTACTTATTTTATTCTTAATCCTTCTTACAATTCTTATTCCCTCCTTAGCATCATTTGCATGCTCATCTGTAATGGAATAATCCATAATTTGAAAATTATCAATGTATATAACAGCATGCAATTTTATCCATCCCCTTCTTATTTTATGCCATTTATTGCCTAAATAATCTCCCCTTAATGTTACTTTAAATCCTGATGAGTCTATTGCCGCCAGTACACTGTTACTGTCATTCTCTATTTCAGGAACAATCTTCCTAATCCTCCTGTATATGGGTGTAAATGATATTTCAGGGAATCTGAATATCTTTGATAGATTATGCATTTCTGTTTGCAGCTGCCTGAATGGCATTCCCCTCAATTCCCTTAATTTTGCCATGTACATTATCACTATTCCCGGAATCTTATAGGGCCTTCCCCTTTTGTTATAATTGTTTTCCTCTAAGAGCTCCCTCCATCTACTGAATGCACTGTAATCAAGGAAATCATCCATTGCATTGATGTATTTTTTAGAATAATCCCCTCTGTAGTTATAGTATCGATATCTTCTTATATTCCTGTTCGATCCAAAACTGATAGGTTTTGGTGTCATAAAAAACCAATCAATCCCCTGTATTTAACTATACAGGGGATTTACATTCAATTGAAATTTATTGCAAAATGAATTATGCAACTGACTTCATGATAGGGCTAAGATTAAATACTGGAGACAGGTAAGATATGTACATGTTTGGAATAAACTTAATTAATATATATATAGTAAAGTTTTTATGGAAACTATAGAGGATATTGAAAAAGAT
>JAJZWN010000106.1 GCA_021846695.1 Thermoplasmata archaeon | reverse complement strand
GGGTTTGAAAACGAGATATACTGGGTGACAAAGGGCGGAACCACACCACTGGATATAGACCTTGCACTAAGGCCTACCAGCGAGGCTGCAATGTATACAATGTTTCCACTCTGGATTAGATCCCACACAGACCTCCCATTCAGAATATACCAGATAGTAAATGTATACAGATATGAGACAAAGCACACAAGGTCATTTATCCGTGTCAGAGAAATCCATTTTTACGAAGCACATACAGCACATGTGGATTTTGAAGATGCAGAGAAGCAGATGGATGAATACTTAAAAATAATGGAAAGGCTCTCAGATGACCTGTGCATATATTTCTCAATGGATGTCCGGCCTGACTGGGATAAGTTTCCAGGGGCTATGTATTCAGTTGCATTTGACACGCCAATGCCAGGGTATAGAAGCCTTCAAATAGGGACAATACACGAATACGGTGAAAATTTCGCTAAAAATTATGGAATAAAATACCTGGATGAGAATGGTGATATGAAATACGTTTCACAGACAACTTTCGGACTCAGTGAAAGGCTTATGGCAGCTGTAATAGGAATCCATGGAGACGATAAAGGGCTTGTATTGCCATACAAACTTGCACCGGTTCAGGTAATAATAGTGCCCATACCTTCAGATAATTACGATGAAATAATTGAATATTCAAACGGAATTAAATCAAAGTTGATGGAGATTGGAATCAGGTGCCAGATTGATAACAGCGATTACACACCGGGCTACAAATTTAATGAATGGGAAATGAGGGGAGTTCCTGTGAGAATAGAAATAGGAAAGCGGGAGGTAAACGATAAAACACTTACAATTTCATTAAGGACAAGAAAGAAAAAGATAAAAATTGAGTTAGAAGAGATAAGCAATATGTACCAGTACCTGAAAGAAGTAAATTTCGATATTAAATCAAAAGCATCGGAGTTTTATATGGCAAATAAAATATTCATTGACAGCCTGGAAAAAATAAAGGAAGATAAAATGGTTACTGCATACTGGTGCGGTTCAAAGGCTTGCTCTGACGAAATAGAATCCTTATCGGAAAAAGCGGCTCTAGGTGCAGTGAGGAACGATAATACCTCTGGTCCGTGCATTGTATGTGGCAGTCCAGGGAAACTATCCGCGTTTTCGAGGACATATTAGGATGATCAAATTAATTTTCTTTGACATGGATGGAGTACTTACAGTAGAAAAGAGCAGCTGGTTCTATGTGAATAACCGCCTGGGCATAAACAACAGGGAAAATTATTTGAAATATATAAGTGGAAAGCTTGATTACTACGATTTTTTCAGAATGGACATAGCTGCATGGCGCGAAAAATATCCAGAAATCACCATGGAAGAGATAAAAGGCATACTGGATGAGATACCCGTAATACCGGGCATTGAAAAATGCATGGCATACCTGAAGAAAAATAAAATTATATCAGTAATTGTTTCGGGAGGCATCTCATGGCTCTCAGACCGGCTTAAAAACAGTTTTGGAATTGATGAAGCATATGCCAACAGGATTTTTTCTGATCATGAGGGCAAATTAATTCCTGAGGGTGAGGTACAGGTAAATCCAATGAGAAAGGATATAGTAATGGAGAAAATAATGGCAGAGCATAACGTATCTCCTAAGGATTGCATCGCTCTCGGGGATTCGGAATCAGATTATTCTATGTATAAAGCTGTGAATAATTTCATTGCATTTAATAGTGATAGCGATCTTCTGTCCAGAGTTGCTAGAATAAATTTGAGTGGCAATATAGATTCGATTATCGATTATATAAATGAATAAAAATTCCGGATATATTTGGATATGTTAGAAATTCCACATACCAGGTTAATAGCAGTTAAATCCGCATATAGGAAATACGGGTATAACCTGCTTGCTGAATAAGTAAAAGCTATACTGGATAACTGGCATATTCTCACAGCTAAAGCCAGTGAGCTTTCTATCAAGGGATCAAAAAGAAATATGACGAGAAGTTGTTTTATATTTTTTATTTATTTTATATTAAACATAATCTATATTATGATAATTTAGATTATGATAATACAAATTATTAAAATGGAAATATTTATAACATTATAAATCATCTATAACTATGTTCATAGGAAGGAAAAATGAAATAAATTACTTAACTAGCCAATACAGAAACAATGAAAGCTCATTAATATTGATATATGGGAGAAGAAGAGTTGGAAAAACTGCATTAATAGAAGAATTTATAAAATCAAAAAAATACATTTATTTGCTTGCAACGCAGCAGGATATAAATATTATAATAAGAAATTTTTCAATGGAAATGGCCGAATTTTTTCATGATGATATAACCTACAGAAATCCATTAACTAACTGGGATGATTTATTTAAATATTTAATAAAAAATTTACAAAATGTTGATGAGAAAATAATATTTGCGCTTGATGAGTTTACATATTTAGTAGCAAAGGACAAATCTATACTGTCAATTTTGCAGAAATATTATGATTTATATTTTAAAGATATGAAAATTTTTATTATCATAACGGGGTCATTGATGGGAATAATAAACGATAAAATATTAAGTTACGAATCTCCATTATATGGACGGAGAACCGGAAATATATTGCTAAACGAAATGAATTTATGGGAAATTAAAGATTTTTTTCCGTATTATAGTGTTCAGGACCTGATTAAAATTTATTCGATTACCGGTGGACTTCCATATTATTTAAGTGCATTAAAAAATAAAAAGTTCAATGATATAATAAGTACCGTTATTAATAAAAATTCAATTTTTTATAATGATGCATTTTTTATATTAAAAGAAGAACTGAAAGAACCTTCAAAATATTTCAGTATATTGAATATAATTTCAACCGGCCATAATAGAATAGGCGAGATTGCATCATTATTAAATACAAACAGCGGAGAGATCACCCAGTATCTGGACAATCTCATTAAACTCGGAATAATAAGCAAACGCAAACCATTTTTCAGTAATGAGTCAAATAAACAAAGCATATATAAAATAAATAATAACTATTTCAATTTCTTTTTTAGATATATTTTTCCATACCAGAATTTAATAGAAATAGATAATTACAATGTATTATTGAATATAATAAAAAATGATTTTGATTTTTACACATCAAAGATTTTCGAGGATATCTCAAGAAATATACTATTTAAATTTGGCAAAAACCTGACCGGGGATAATATAACAGGCATAGGAACATGGTGGGGGAAAAATAAACTGGAAAATAATGGAAAAAATGAGGAGGAAATTGATATTATAGCTTTAACTGAAGATAAAAATATTATTGTGGGAGAAGTTAAATGGAGAAATAAACCCTTGAAAATTGAAGTGCTTTATTCGTTGCAAAATAAATCTGTTTTTATTAAACCTTATAAATATATATTATTTTCAAAATCTGGTTTTGATGAAAATTTAACTAAACTATCTGAAATAGATAAAAATATAATATTAGTAGATTTAAATAAAATAGGTGAGTTGTTTAATAGCATCCCGGATTAAAATAATCTAAAAAACCAGATATTGATATAATAGAAAACATATTTCACTCGACTAACAGTAAATTCAAAATCTAGATGGAATATATATTTTAGCAAGCACGGAAAATAATTATAATTTCATCTGTTCCATGAGTTC
>JAJZWN010000105.1 GCA_021846695.1 Thermoplasmata archaeon | reverse complement strand
TTCCACTATGATATTAAGATATCGATCAGTTATTTATATCAATGAAAAACCACGAGAATTAAGGGATTCACTGAGATATGCCTATCAGAAATGTAGTGGAAATTCTAAGACTATTTTGATACCATATCATACATACCATTCCTATGGTGAATGAAAATAAATATATGCTTTCCAGCATTATATGCCCATGACTGATACAGTACCAGGAAAAAGAACAGGGCATCCATATTATATGTATGATATGATACGGGAAACACCGGAATCGCTGGATATAACAAAAAAAGTAATGGAAAATATAGATTATTCATTCCTGTCAAGGGATTCTTTATTGTTCACTGGAAACGGCACTGCATACCATTCAGCCCAGATTGGTTCCGGATTTCTTTACAAGACTAATGCTAAATATGCTTTTGTACAATCCTTTGAACTTCTGAACTATTACGTACCAGTGCATGGTACTGTAGTTGGAATTTCAAACAGTGGGAAGACAAAATCAACAATAGACTCGCTGGTGTACCAGAGGAAATTTGCATACATAGTTGGTATTACACATTACCACAACACCCCTATGGATCGCATATCCGATAAAAGCATAGTTATTGATGCGGATGATAAGTCGCTTTGCAATACAAAATCCTTTTTTGACAATGCTATTGCGGCAATGTACATTGGTTCGAATTATGTTAATCTGGACATTGATATTAATAAAATCATAGCAAGCCTGAAGAGCCTTGTGTTGTCAATGGACGGAAAGATGAAGAAAATCGCCCATGATATTTCATATGTTAACAGGATATTTGTGTTGGGAGCTGGACCAGAGGAGCCTGTTGCAAGGGAAGCTGCACAGAAGATCAAGGAAGCAGCTCACATACATGCTGAGGGAATTGAACTGGAGGAGTTCATACATGGATGCACATCACTCATAGATGAAAAATCCCTTGTAATCATAATAAACAGTAATACTGTGAGCTCCAGAACCCATGATATAGTAGAGGCGTGCCGGGTGGTTGGAACAAAGACAGTCACAATTAATGGAGATGGCGATTACAGTATCGATGTTACAGATATTGGAGATGAATACTTAAACGCCATCTTAAACGTGGTTCCACTTTACTATCTGGCATATTATATGGCAGTGGAACAAAATGTGAATCCGGATTTACTCAGGTTCGATGAGGAAAGATACAGGAAATTTGATGATATAGTATTTCCCCCTGGAGCCCATTAAACCACTGATAAAAATTATTTATTTTATTAGGTCAGAGATTTTGGCTAACCTTTTGTAACTGTAGGAGATGTTTATCTGAATTTAAAAATTGTTCGTGGTGGTTATTATAGCACAACGTGTTCAGATTGCACTGTAAATCACATTTTGAGATCCAGTTTAACTGACCTCTTAAAATAAGGATACTGGAATAGGTAGAGAAGACCCCTGTTCAAAATAAAGAATGGAAAATTGATGAAAAGATTAATAAATTGGGGAAACAGAAATGAGAAATGTTAGTTTACTGTTTTCTCTTATTTTTACAAAAAAGAAATTAGTTAGTGTCCTGTCTCATCAGATCATTCAGTTTTGAACCCCTGTCATATCGTATGAGCAGTAAACCAACTATTATAATGTATAACCATCCGACTAGTGAAAAAGCCCTTCCGAATGAGTACTGGAGAAATTCAACATGCCCTACCAGAGGTGAAAATGATATTGGTGGCAACGCGGTTATTCCTGAAATAAAGTAAACTGAAATATTGAACAGGGTGAAAATTACACTGGGAATATACCATATTTTTAATCCTAAAAGGAAAACCATAGAAATCACAATAAAAGCCGAAACCTCAATCTCAAGCCAAAAGGTAACAAGTGGAGCGGCCCCAGGAAGAGCATACAAATGGGCTGCTGCGTCCAGTATGGCAAAAAATACCACAGTAAACCTTACAATTTTCATGGGAGTATATCCACCTGTTAAGCCGTACAATATTTTACTCTTATATTCAGTCATATAAAGTAATCTGCTGTGTGGTATTAAGACTTGAGTTGTGTACATAATTATGTTCGAATATTAATATTTCTTGTAGCGATGATACCGTCATTAAGCTAATTACCGCAAGCCAAGACATTGAATTCGGCGGCTATTTTTTTGGATAAAAGAGTGCAGTGGTGCGATTTCCTGTTGATTTTTCCCTGCTATGGGAAATGGAAGGCGATTTCCATGGGATATAATAGGTCATTAGGAATAGATAATTTAATAGTATCATTGTATATGTAACTGCTCCATAGACAACATCATGGATTGCTGATATTACAATTAATTACGGTTAATGGCCTTATTAACATGGCACTGGGCAAAATATATATTGCTGGATGGCTTATATATGTATAATATTAAAATTAGTATTCTGAACATAAATTTTGTCAATAATTATTATATATGATATTACAATAAATGCTTTATGGCAACAGGGATGTATATAAGACGCATAGCCAGTTATAGTGCTTTTTCGAAGATAGCTGTACATATACATCATCATAGCAGGATAACCAATGTTGATAGTCTGCCATCCAGTACTTTATGCAGCCGTGGTTATCTTGAGAATGGTAGACAGGAAATTAAGTGAGATCGCCTATTCCATAAGGGAATCATTCCACGATTCTGGATATACAGAGATATTTCCGCCAGCGTTCCTGAAATCGGATAAAGTAGATGGTTTTAGATTTATTTACAGAAATAAAATATTTGTTTTAGAACCAGACATAACACTCAGGCTCATGAACAGGCATATCACAGAAAACTCCAAAATTTATTATATTTCTCAGCAGAGTGATGAGTATCTGAACGAATTCTTGAAGGCAGGTTCTGAGATTATGGGCGGGGACGAGGATGAGACCAATATAGAAATACTAAGGATGGCAATAAAAGTTCTTGATAATCTCGGGATTAAAAATTATAATATAGATATAAGCCTGACTGGAATTTTTGATTCCTATGTGCGGAAAAAGGAGGGGCAGCGCCTTATAAGGGCTGTGAAAAACAGAAACTATCCGCAGATACAGGATATGGAAATAGATGACAAGGATAAGCTCCTTCAGATCATGGATACCAGAACCAGAAAAAGTGGAATAGATAAGCTCGACAGTATAATAGAAAGAATTGGTGACCCCAGGGTCCTTATAGATCTTGGAACAGTAAGGCAGCCGGAATATTACAGCGGTCTGATATTCGAAATTTATGGAAAGCAGGAATTTCTTGGAGGCGGAGGAAACTATATAATGAAAAATCTCAGGGGATGTGGTTTTTCTCTAGATTTACAGGTATTGTCAAAATTATACCATGGTTCTCATGAAAAGGTGGAAAAATGAAATTCGTAATACCAAGAGGCAGATTGATGGATAATTCTCTCGCATTTCTCCGGAATGCAGGAATAACAGTAGAAATAAATGATAGTAGAAAACTCATGTTCCGTCAGGATGGAAACGAGATAATCTTGCCCAGGGCAAGGGACGTACCTGTATATACAGAATACGCAGGTGATATAGGCATATGCGGAACAGACACGCTTGCAGAAAGCCAGAGCAACCTTTTTGCACCATTATCCTTAGATTTTGGGAAATGCAGGCTTAGTATAATAGCACCAAGGAAATACAGGCTCAGAGACCTTGATGGCCTTGACATAGCAACAAAACATCCCAATATAACGTCAAAATATTTTTCATCC
>JAJZWN010000104.1 GCA_021846695.1 Thermoplasmata archaeon | reverse complement strand
TAAGCGTTTATAGTGTACAAGAGATTTCAAATCTTATCAATAAGAATAAAAATATTGCGAGGGTTTATATGAACAGACTTGTCCAAAACGGTCTTGCAACAAGGCTTGTTAATGGAAAGATATCATTTATCAATGATGACTTTATTATAGCATCACAGTTGGTTTCTCCCTCGTATATATCAATAAATTCTGCGTTATTATACCATAAAATAACTTATCAGGTTCCACAATATATTGAAAGTGTAAATACTAGAAACTCCCTGAATTATTATAAGCTTGGGATAATATACCATAAGATAAAACCTGAATTATTTTTTGGATACAAAAGATATAACAAGAACGGAAGTTTCATATTTGTTGCAAATCCGGATAAGGCAATTTTCGATGGATTATATTTCAGTATATTTTCTCAATTTGATGTGAACGATTTTAAAAGGGAAATAGACTTTTCAGAATTAATAACTATGCTGAAAAAATTAAAAATAAAAAAAATAGAAAAGATAGTGGAGATGCTTAAATGATTAGGAAAAATGATATAATATCATTATCAAAACTCCATGGACTAAGACCATGGCAGGAAGAGAAGAGATATATGCAAGTTTTAATATTGAACTCATTATTTAATTATCCATTAATATTGAAAGGTGGAACTTATTTATGGCTATTTCACGGCTTAAGAAGATTTTCCGAGGATTTGGATTTTACAGCAAACGATAAAATAAACGATGATGTTTCAAATACCGTGCATCAAAATTTGTCTTTAATAGGAATAAACAACGAATTGAAAGTTCTCAAAAATAATAATGTGACACTTTCATTCAGGATACTATCTAATGGACCTTTATATACAGGAGTTTTGGACCGCACACCTGTATATATTGAAATTAGCAGAAGAGAAAAAATAATAAAAAAGCCGATTGTATTGAAATTTGATTTTCCCGAATATGACCTACCGGTAAGAATATTATCTGGGATGTCACTGGATGAGGTTGCCTCAGAAAAGATAAGAGCCATTTATACAAGAAAAAAACCAAGGGATATCTATGATTTATTTTATTTGGTTACCAAGAAAAAAGCAAAATTCGACTTAGAAATGGTAAACAAAAAACTCGAATATTATGATATTATATTTGATAAAGAAGATTTGATAAGTGAAATACTTAAACAAAAAGATTTTTTCAGGAATACACTCAGAAATATTGTAATGGATGAATTACCTGATATTAATGATATAATAAAAATAATTTCAATATGGGTAAGTAACCTATTGCCATGATAATATGGATCCCTGTTTCACTTCCAGAGCTTGCAATTACACATAGAATTATATTAAATCCTTTGAGTGTAGAGGTATGACCTCCCAGGCCTGAATTCCCTGTGCGCTAGTATAAGAGATGAACTTACTTTGCCAGAACAAACACTGATAGCAGATTGACCAAGAAGATTAATAGAAATGATATTGATTGATAAGTTGGTCAACACCGAATACACCTTAATGAACTGTATATTCTGAATACGATTTTGTTCTATTCCAATAAATTCAAACATAGAAGGGGATATATAGATTGATTAATTGAACATTTAATGGGAGAAATTGATTTTGAGAATATGAATGATGATGTGAAAGAATATGCCCTAAAAGAAACGGAAAGAACGGAAAAATATCTAAAGTCAGATTACGATAAAATATTGAACATACTTAAACCATATGTGCACCAAAAAAAGGTAAAGCTTGTCAAAGTCACTAAAAACATTGAATGTTTTGTAACCATTGAAGACGGCATGAACAAGGTCATAGTTAACAATTACCTTATATATTCAACAACTGGAATTATTGTATGGGTAAAACCTGAGAAGAATGGAAATAGGATAGCATTATTTGAAACAAATGGTTCTGATTATGGAATACTAAAAATTTTTAAGGGTAAGGAAATAATTTATACGGAAAAGGATGTGATAAATGATATTTTATTTACACAAAATGGCTTCTATATTATAAAAGAGAAAAGGAATGAATTGGTGAACGAAGATGTGCATTCGGGAAATGCCGTTTATTTGAATGGAAATTATGTTTTTGGAAATGAAATAAAATCGGGGGAGGGAATAGAAGGAGAGATTTATGGAGATAAGGTTATACTGGTTTCAGGGGATAATATATCTTCTTCCATATATACCGGTCTGGCAGATAATCCCTCCTCATGGAAACTGTATAGAAAATTTGAATGCCAGGTTAAGATCCTGGGATACAGGCATGGTACTCTTTATACTCTGCTTTATAAAGGATTTGGCATTATTAGTGATGGAAAAAATGAATTTTCCATGGAAGACCCGGTCGAGGATGCAACCATTGTGAAAGAGGGATTTCTTGTCATTCATATGCGAGATGCAAAGGCAATACCTGTAATATATGACTTTGATGGCAGGAAAATAAAAGAATTTGATCTTGGTGAGCCATATGGCCTTATTTCCATGGATTCTGACGGTGAAAAAGCGACTGTTATTATGGGATCATTTGGGGTTCCATACGCTATTTTCTCTTATAGTAATATGGAGTTGAAACTTTTGGAACAGAACATTGTTTCAAAACCTAAAATATCTGAAGAGTATGTTGAAAACAGCTTTGGGAGAGTACATTATTTCTTTCTGGAACCCGATAAAAAAACACAGAACACAATTGTTTATGGCTATGGTGGTTTCAATATATCTATTGTGCCTGCCTATTACAATCTTTTTGCATATCTTTTGAACAATGGTGTCAATGTGGTAATCTGCAACCTTCCTGGAGGAGGAGAATACGGTGAGGAATGGCACAGGCTGGGCATGAAGGAAAATAAGAAAAATGTTTATTCGGCTTTTCAATCCATAATAAAGAAATTAAGTGCTCAGGGGAAGAATATTATCTGTTATGGTGTCAGTAACGGAGGACTTCTTGCAGCTTATACCATGGATAAAATTCCAGAATACCTTGCAGGAGCAATAATCGGAAACCCTGTTATAGACCTCATGAGATTTCACAGGCTGCTTGCAGGACAATACTGGGTGAGCGAATATGGAAATCCTGATAATCAGGAAGATGTAAAATTCCTAAGAAATTATTCTGCATATGAACAGCTGAAACCCGGAAAATATCCGCCCTCACTGATATACTCAAGAATGAATGATGACCGGGTTCATCCGGCACACGCCCTGAAATTCTATAAAAAGTTAAGAGATTTTGGAAATGAATCATATATCCTTATTGGCACTGGTGGCCACCTGGGCTCTGGGATAGAAGATATGCTTTCCGAAACGGCTTATATTGCAAGTTTCATTAACACTGTGTTTAAAGAATCTACGTAAGGGTTCCATAATCTTGTGTCTCATTATAACAATAAAATTAATTTATTTCCTGGAGAAAAGTACTCTGTTATCCAGATATTGCCATATTATACCAACAGAATCAAATCCACATCTGTTCAAAATGTCAATATGCTCTTCCAAAGTAATGTTCTGATCGTGTGATCCTGAGGTATAACGCCTTGACCTTTCCATCAGTTCCTCAGAGAAAACACCCCTATCTGCAATATATTTCCACCATTGTTCCCAGTTCATTGCCTCCCCTCTGGAAAGATTATCTCCTGATATTTTATCTCTTATTTTTGAATATAGATTCTGGATATATTCCGAATCATTATTGCTCCTGAAATGGTCTCCATCCATAAATATTCCTCCACTTTTAAGAATA
>JAJZWN010000103.1 GCA_021846695.1 Thermoplasmata archaeon | reverse complement strand
TATACCTGTGGAGCGCCTAAGGGAATATACGCCTGTGGAGATGAATGCCAATACCCTGGAAGGACTGAATATAGGTCCGTATGTCAGGGCAAGCTTTGTCCATGAATCAGGAAGCCTCAATGTTTTAGCATGAGGTAGCTCACAGGCTCAATCGATACGTAAACGGAAATATTTTTTATAGTGTATATAATATACTTTAAATGTACGATGAAACATGCATTTTCTGCAGGGAAATAGCGGTCAAGGAAAACGCTGCATTTGTTTACAGAAGTCCAAACATACTGGCCTTTATGGATAACGCCCCCATTGAGGAAGGGCATGTTCTTGTAATACCAAGAAACCATTATGAAAATATATTTGATATTGATAAGGAAATATATATGGAATTGCAGCTTGTGGTTAAACGTATAGCAATAGCCGTAAAGGAAACACTGAAAACAGACGGCCTGAATATAGGTCAAAATAACGGCCGGGTTGCAAACCAGGTAGTGATGCATTACCATGTACACATCATACCGAGATATTACAGAAAAAAGATAAACTGGGAAAGAGAAACTGCAAGCATTGGCGACCTTGAAATTGTCGCAGCCAGAATAAGGGAAGGCATTAAAGGGGTAAAATTATGAAAAGTCTTGAAGAATTATACAGCCGGGCAATGGAATTGAAGAATAAGGGCATGTCGGATAAGGAAATCTCTACAGAGCTTCACCTTTCAGTGAATACAATAACGTGGCTTTTAAGCAAGGATCTTAAGGGCAGCAGAATATCTGATACAAAGATAGGATGGAGAAGCATTGGCGTATTCGGCAACAGGATAGAAAAAATTGCAGAGATTATGTCTGATATAGTCACGGAGGAAGTGCCGGATGATGAATTTACATCAATTATGGGAATTACAATAAATGGGATTCCATATGCCACAATGATGTCAGATCTTCTGGAGAGGGAGTTAATAGTATACAGGCCACACCCATCAAGAAAGGAGGGCCTTTTCAGCAGTAATTTTGCAGGCGTAAGTGGAAAGAAAATCGTCATTGTGGACGATGTAATCAGTACCGGCGAAACTATGAAAAGAACCATTGACGATGTAAGGAATAAGGGCGGAGAGGTATCATTATGCGTTGTACTTGTTTCAAAATTGAGTACCGATGAAATCAACGGTGTTCGTGTAAGGTCTCTCATAAGGGCCACCATGGTGGGATAATAATGTACTGGGCGGACGCCTTGGTTGAAAACCTGAAGGGAAAGCAGACGGTATCAACAGGGATATCACCCTCAGGCCCAATTCATGTGGGAAATATGAGGGAAATCCTGACAGGTGACATAATAAACAGGGCATTGCAGGATAAAAAACTGGAAACAAGATTTATCTACCTGTGCGATGACCTTGATCCTTTGAGAAAGGTATACCCGTTTCTTGACAGCAGTTATTCCCAGTATGTTGGAATGCCACTCAGCTATATACCGGCTCCCGACGGCAACGGGAAATACTCAGATTACTTTTTGAAACCATTCCTGGAGACCCTGGCAAAAATAAATGTCAATGTTGAGGTAATAAGCACAACAGGGCTTTACCGGGATGGAAAACTTGCAAATGCAATAAATATGGCAATGAACCAGAGGCAGGAAATCGCAAAAATTATGCATGACATTGCCGGCTATGACCTGGATGAAAACTGGTATCCATACGAACCCAGATGTTCAAAGTGCGGTAAAATTAACTCATCAACTGTCACAAAATATGAAGAACCATACGCCTATTACCGGTGCCGTGCATGCGGCAACGAAGATAGGGCTGACATAAGGAAGGATGATGGGAAAATGCCATGGCGTGTTGAATGGCCTGCAAAGTGGTTCACCCTTGGAGTAACTGTAGAGCCCTTCGGAAAAGATCATGCTGCGGCAGGTGGGTCATACGATACAGGAAAGGAAATAGCGGAAAAGGTCTATAAAATTTCGCCACCTGTCCCGCTCATGTATGAGAGGATACTTCTAAAGGGCGTTGGGGTAATGCACTCATCTACTGGCGTGGCAATAACTGCCTCAGAAGTAACAACCTTCGCACCACCTGAAATATTAAGGTTTCTGATCGCAAAGAATGACCCGGGCAGGCATATAGACTTTGACCCGGGGATGGGGTTGCTTAACCTTATCGATGATTATGAAAAAATGGAGCGGGCATACTTTGGACTAGACGAATCCAATAACGAGAATTTTAAACGTATCTATGAAATGTCCAGAATAAAAATCCTGGATGCCCCTGAGAAAATAAATTTCAGGCATATTGTAACACTGGTTCAGATATACAGTAATGAATCCTCCCTGCTATCTGCCCTGAAAAGAAGTGGTTATGACAAGGACGAAATAGACGATTATCTTAAAAATGAAATAGCAATAGCAAAATACTGGCTGTCCAAATACGCACCTGATAACATAAAGTTCGCGCTCACAGATAAGGAATTCCTTCTCACCGAGGCTCAGAAATCTATAATGCAGGAATTCCTCGATAAAATAAACAGGTCTGAATGGACATCTGAGTCTATACACTCTATAATTTACAGTATAATAGGTGAAAGAAATCTAACTCCCAAGGATATATTTACAATGTTTTACAGGATTTTCATAGATAAAGATAGGGGACCGAGACTTGGCTATTTCCTTTCCAGCATGGATAAAAGCTATGTTGTCAACCGTATAGAAAGCCTCATTAACCAGAAATAACAATTTATTTTTTATTAATACGGCACAGGAATATATTAAAAACAGCACTTTATAAAAAATTTTTAGGGAATAGTTGATAAAAATCGTTTAAATGAAACCATGCTATGGACTTCTCAATTCTTGATATTATAGAACTATTCTGATTCCATGTCAAATTTATCATAATCTACCATTTTTTCAATGTTTTGTTTTTCAGTTTCACTGGCACTGAAATGGTAAATAACTGCGTAAAGCAGCAGCCCCACAAGCGATCCGAAAAGGGCTTCAGGGAAATATGCAAATATATAATCGTATGGGCCTATCCCGAATATTGCTATAACTGTACCTATTATAGCTGGAATCAATGCACCCGCTCTTACGTTATTTTTCAAAGTCCCAGGTATTTTATAATAATCATTTTAGCGTGTCCAAACTTTCATAATTTGTTCGACAATTGCCATATTTATTAATTTGAAAATTATCAGTGGGATATGGAAGCGAACCACATCCCATTAATTATGCAAAGGTTGGATAAAATATTTACGGAGAATAGAATAAGAAAATATTCTGCATCCCTAATTGTAAAGATTATTGTAATTTTGAAAATATATGGAGTATCATACAGGTCATCGAAATACTTCTTCAATAACCATCCTGAATTCATGGAAATGTTGAATATGACAGATATACCCAACTTCAGGACATTATCCTGCAGATCTTTAAGGATAGACTGGCATTATATAAATTCATCAATAATAGATATAATAAACCCCTATAATGACAGTGCTGCAGTAAATTCATCAGTTGTAAAGCCCTGTAAGGATACCACAGCACAGAGGAGAAGGAAGAATAAGAAATACAAGGATCCTGAAAGTTCATGGTGTTACGGCACAATGGGCTATGAGTATGGAAGGAAGGTGCATGCTTCAATAGATACTGATTCATTATCTGTAATGGAATGGAAGATAACCACTGCATCTGTATATGACAAGAATATGGCAGTTGAAATGATAGATTCTGTTAGGAATTATA
>JAJZWN010000102.1 GCA_021846695.1 Thermoplasmata archaeon | reverse complement strand
GAGTATATAGTTCTCGCAGTTCATGAGAATGGCACGTGGAAAAGGCAGAGAGCTGTAAGGAAGATTGAAAAAATACTTATAGAGAGAGGAAATGAAATGCCGGTAGCTAAACGTCTAGCCAAAAATATTCTGGAGATGGCAATTGGAAACCCGCAGGAATAAAATAAACAAAAAAGCGCTTGAAATTTTCCTCTCCAGATTGGAAAAGCCTGATTTTTATAATATTAACCTGGAGCAGTACCCAACAGATGCAGATACTGCCTCAACACTTTTAATTGAAGCGTATATGGATGGCAATATTGCAGGGAAGAATGTAATAGACCTTGGAACAGGGAATGGAATATTTGCTATCGGGGCATCATATCTCGGTGCAAAAGTTTCCACCGGAATAGATATAGATCCTGAAATGGTGGCGATATCCAGGAAAAATGCGGAAAATGCCGCCTCATATGCAGAATTTGAAAATGTAAATGTTTCTGATGTTAAGGGGGAATATGACACTGTATTGATGAATCCACCATTTGGCTCTGTCATAAAACACGACGATATGCCATTTATTATGAAAGCCATAGAAATAGGCACACATATATACAGTATACATAATATAAAAAGCTATGAATATATCAGGGAATTCTATTCACAGAGAATTCAAATAATAAGGCAGGAAAGGATATTTATAAAGGTGCCGAGGATCTATGCACACCATACAGATAATTACCATGAAATAGAATCTGTTCTTGTATATGGCATCAAAAATTAAAAAAATAATTATACATAGTAATAATATCCATGAGCTAAAATGGCCGGGGTGGGGTAATGGACATCCTTGGGGACTGTGGATCCCCGGACCCGGGTTCGATTCCCGGTCCCGGCCCTTGTATACTGTTAAATTTTTAACATTACTGGCTTGTATGAATTTGTATTTTAAAGCATTCAATACATAGTTTCTTTGTAATGAAAACCGGAAATAAACCGATAGATTGAATTATAAAATTACTATTATGTTTCATGGAAATAAAAAGAGAGGATTTATTAAAAGATCCGGTAAAGGACCTGAAAATAAATAAAAATACTACCTTAATGCAATTAATGGAAATGTTCGGGACAAGCGGTGGTTTTACATCAAAAAAACTATATGAAGGATATCAGATTTTAAAGGAAGAATTCACGTCGGATGAAACAACATTCCTTTCATTTCCGGCTGATATAATTTCCACAGGGACAAGGGGAATAATAAATCAGCTTGTAAAAAACAAACTTGTTGATGTGATTATAACAACCAATGGTACGCTTGACCATGACGTTGCACGTGTGTATACAGATTATTATGCTGGAACATTTAACTTTGGTGATGAGAAACTTAAGGATATGAATATTAACAGATTGGGCAATGTATTTGTCCCCGATGAAAGTTATGGGGTTGTAATAGAAGAGAAACTAATGCCCATGATTGAGGAATTATATAACAAGAAGAAGGAATGGGCACCGGTGGACCTTATAAGGGAAGTTGGGTTGAAGTTAAACAATGAAAACTCAATTCTATATAACGCAGCAAAAAATAACATACCCGTATTTGTTCCTGGCATAACCGATGGATCATTCGGGTCACAGCTATGGTCATTCTATGAAATGCACCATGATTTTAAAATAAACATCCTTGAAGATGAGCACAGGCTCTCTGATATAGTATTTGATGCAAAGAAGACAGGCGCATTGATGATAGGGGGTGGCATTTCAAAGCACCATACCATATGGTGGAACCAGTTCAGGGACGGGCTGAACGAGGCTGTTTATATCACAACCGCACAGGAATACGATGGTTCACTCTCAGGTGCAAAGCTTGAGGAAGCAATAACCTGGAAAAAGGTAAGAAAAGATGCAAAATTTGTAAATATTTACGGGGATGCTACGGCAATTCTTCCTATTATGGTTGCCCCATTTTTATAAATTTATTTTAAATAAGCCTTTGTTATTTTTATGTTAAGGATTTCCCATTTGTTTCCGGTGCATATTTTAATGTAAATCCGAGGCCAATGAATTCGAATATGGCGAAGAAGATTATTATTGCCTTCAATCCGTATAATGCATCTATTATGGGAAATGAAAACACAGCAACTATAGATCCAATTCTTGAAACTGAAGTGGCAAAACCCATTGCAGTGCCCCTTATTCTGGTGGGAAATATCTCCAGTGGATACGTATATGTTATCGGGCTCGGCCCTACATTATGGAAAAAGTGAACAAACCCGAAGGCGCTGAAAGTCATCAAAAGGCCTACTACCATATACTGGTTCACAAAGAAGAATAATATAAGTACTGCAAAGGCCCCTAAAAATCCTATTATAAGGAGAAGGCGGCGCCCTATGCGGTCTACATAGTATATTGCAATCAGGAATCCTACAACCACCGGAATTGATTCAGCCATGCCGGTAAACACCACATAGAGATCAGCATAGTATGATGTAATTTCAGTTGAAAATATAAGGGGTGAATAGGTCCATATGCCGTAACTGACGATATCGTATGAAAACCATGCCGCAGTAATAAACATAATATAGGCGGCGTATTTGCCCTTAAATATGTCCCTGAATCTTGTTTTTTCCCTGCTAACGTCAGGCAAACCTTCTATGGTGTATCCTGTTGAAGCTTCAAATTGCTTCTTCGCCCCTTCACCTGCCTCCCTGCCATATTTATGCTGTACCCAGTACGGGCTTTCCGGTATCTTCTTCCGTGAAAACAGGACAAGAATTGGGAACACTGCACCAATCATATACATATACCGCCATGCATTCACCCCTGTAAATAATACAAGCGGCACTGCAAGCCCGAGAAATATCAATGAACCGATTGAAAATGAGAATATATTGAAAAACATGAATTTGCCACGGGATTTTGTAGGCGAAAATTCTGCCTGGATTGATGAACTAACCGGGTAATCAGCACCTATGCCTATTCCAACGATTAATTCAAGTATTGAAAAATTTATGTAATTTGTGGCAAATCCTGTAAGGAAAATAAATATAGAAACGAGGAATAGATCATATATGTATATGAAACGCCTCCCGTAAATATCTGCTATATACCCGGAAATGAGACTCCCGATGAGGACGCCCCCTATTGATGATATTCCCATAATTGAGATCTCATAACTTTTCAGCGACATTACATTGATCAGATATAGCAATGCATATGAGAAAACAGTGAGCGTGTAGCCATCCATCATAACTCCCATGGATGATAGCACTGTAATCTTCCGGACAAATGGTGTTGATGGTGCATCTGAAATAGTTTTATAACTGTTCATTTCAACCGATTATTGCAAATGAATATATAAATATTGAGTATATACCAAATATTAAGTAATTAAGAATTATTATTCACTACCTCATAAAAAAAATATTTATATATCTGTTAGTGATTAAGTGTTGACGACGGTCATAACATCGGGGAAATACCAGGTCTCATTCCGAACCCGACGGTTAAGTCCGATGTGTTGCATACTGTACTATCTTCCGCGAGGGGACGGGAACTATGTTTCGCTGTCGTTTTTATTATCAAATTTTTAATTAATTGTTTTGTACATTGTAAGGAAAATTAATTAATGCACACTCAATCAGGAGTTATGATAAATCCGTGGAGTTCGGCACAGTATTTTGACTACGAGAAATTAATTAAAGAATTCGGAATTCAAAGGCCCGATAACTATTTTGACTATTTTATGTTCAGGCGCCACCTGATATTCGGGCAA
>JAJZWN010000020.1:2648-21588 GCA_021846695.1 Thermoplasmata archaeon | reverse complement strand
ACGGCTGCTTCTTTTAGAATTAGCCTCGCCATCCATCACAACTCCCTGGCCCGTTCTTCAACACGGACAATAGAACACCGGTCCCTCTTTCGAGATCATTCCTTTAGTGCCCTATAAAGTTTTCACTGCTTGGTTTCAGGCTCTTTTGACAGCCCTTCCGGGTTGCTTTTCAGTTTTCCCTCACGGTACTTCTTTGCTATCGGACTTGAGTAATATTTAGGGTTGGATGTTCATGCCACCCATATTCCCACGCGAATAACGACGCATGGTACTCAGGATATCTTTCCTCGTAGCCACTTTAGTTACTTTCAGGGGACTATCACCCTCTATGGTAAAGCTTTCCAGCTTTTTAAAATTCCTAAAGGAGGCATTGAGAAAGATCCGTACTCCACATCTCTATTTCTTTTCAGAAAAGATTCGGTTTGCCCTCTACCGCTTTCGATCGCCTTTAATCACGGTATCTCTATTGATTTCTCTTCCTCCCGGTACTAAGATGTTTCAATTCCCGGGGTTCCCTCTCCTTTCGGAGTGTATGAACAGGAAGTCCCATTCGGAGATCTTTGGATCAACGGCTCCATGCACCTCCCCAAAGCATATCGCAGCTTGGCACGTCCTTCATCGGTTCTCAAACCAAAACCATTCCCCAAGCAGTTTGTATGATACACAATCTATATCTCATTTATTATCCGGTATCATGGGTTATTTCTAACCTCGCCCTTCCTTATTAATTATGAATTAATAAGTGCATTCATTTATTGGTATAATTGATATTACAAACTGTGATATAAACGTTTTGATAATAGCCTGGCATTAGAAAAATATGGCATTATACGAATAAAATAACCGGTTTTTTAACGGTAAAATTATAAAAATATCAAAATTGCCCTGAAACCATTAAAAATGTTGTCTAATCAAGAAATTCTAAATATAATATATTATTAGTTAGTATAATAACTCAATATTTTAATAGTTATATTTTAATTTTCATAAAAAATTGGATTTGATAAATACATTCAAAAAGTTGCATATATGGAAACTTCCTGCATAATTTTAATTTGAAGCTAAAGATTGGCATTGAGTCAGGGTTACTGAATTTTGCGTAAAAATAAATATATCTCCCCATTCTCTCTTACAATACTTTCTACTTCCATTTTTGAATATCTGGCCATTTTCTTAAAAATTTCGTCAGAGTATCTGAATTTATCATCCATTACCATAAGTTTAACAATATTGTTCTCTTCTATGGTTATCCCAATAGACTTCATTGTGGACAGGAGAAAATTAAATGGGTCTCCACCACAGCTAACGGTTCTGTAATCTTCTTCCAGCATAAGATTACATTATCTTACGTAAATTAAATTATAAGTAAACTTGCACCTAACAAAAAAATAATAACACTGTTATTGCTATAACTTTATGGAACAGCAACTCAAAACACTTACCCCCTCTACTAGACTGGTATTAATTACATTGAAACAGTTCAAGGTTGCAAGGCTGTGCCAGCTGATTGAAAGTACAGGGCTATCAAAGAGATCGGTTCTATATTCTGTAAAAAAATTAAGCGCTATGGGCCTGATAGAAATCAACATATGCCTTTCAGATACCAGACAGAGGTTTTACTGCGTAAAAATAAACGAATAGGTGCAAAATTTGCATCTTAAACAACAATATTATAGAATTTTTATATGTTTGGTGAGAGGGAATAATATGTCAGTGTATTTAGGACAGAAAGCACCAGAATTTTTTGTGAACACAACGAAAGGTCCTGTGTCGCTCGAGGATTATAAGGGAAAATGGGTAATTCTGTTTTCACATCCGGCAGATTTTACACCGGTGTGTACAACAGAGTTTATGGAATTCGCCGGGAAATATGAGGAATTCAAAAAACTGAATGTTGAGCTTGTCGGGTTAAGTGTTGATAGTATTTACAGCCATATAGAATGGATGAAGGATATTAAAGATAAATTCGGCATAGAAATTCCATTCCCGGTAATAGCGGATATAAACAAGGACGTGGCAAGGGCATATAACATGATGGATGAAAAAACCGGGTCAACAGTGCGTGGCGTATTCATTATAGACCCGAACCAGATCGTGAGGCTCATGATTTATTATCCGGCAGAAACTGGAAGAAACATAGAAGAAATAATACGTACTGTCAGGGCGTTACAGATGAACTGGAACAGGAAGCTCGCAACACCCGTCAACTGGAAACCGGGGGAGGATGGCATTGTTGCGGCACCTGGAACACTGGAAGAGGCAATAGCCAGGGAGAAATCAGGAAACAAAACATGGTATCTTAAGTTCGAGCAGGTGAATTGAATGGACCCTGAAAAGAAAATGGAAGAAATCAGCAGGGTAATGCAGGAAGCAACTAAAGACAATAAAGAGTTTATGAAATCTTTCATGAGTCTGATGCAGAATACAATGATGCCGGGTTCTCTGTCTTTAAAGAATAAGGAATTAATAGCACTTGCGTTGAGTATGGCGGCAAGATGTGAATGGTGCATTTCATATCACGTAAAAAGTGCCCTGGATGCCGGGGCAACAAAAAAAGAATTAATGGAAACCGGTTATGTAACCGTTCTCATGTATGGCTCACAGGCGCTCATGGAAATGAACAGCCTGATTGACGCCATAGAAAAATTTGATAAAAAATAAAAAATTAATGTTCCCTGTAAAGCATGGGTTCCAGCTCTTCTACTGCCTTGCTTTCAAGTTCTTTTATATTTTTTATTACATCAGAAACTGGTTTTTCTTCGGTTACAACATATTTTACCCTTCCCAGGGACATATTATAAGAACCGGGGCAAAGAGAGTTTTCAGTCACAACAAACATGTCGGGCTTCAATGAAAGAATACCTGCCATTGCAACCTCTCTTCCGCCATGTGTCCTCCCGAATCCCGGGTTTTCATATTCCTCTATCTTATTTGTCTCGTCATCTATCAGGAATATTGAATTGCCATATTCCAGAGGGCTCAACATATTATCTTCATCTACTACACATGCTACTTTCATAATATAGTATAAGATAATTAAAAATTTAAGGTAATTGTATAACAAAGAACTAAAAAAATTAGTAATACCCGTGCATTTCTACTGAGTATTCCGGTATAATGATCCCGCTACCGTTTTCAACATGGCCAACTTCCTTTACAGGCACCCTGTTTCTAATTATATTGAGGAAATCTGTTTTATTTTCTGGGTCTATAACAACAATAAATCCCATCCCCATGTTAAAAATTTCAAACATCTCGCTGAATGAAAGATTGCCCATGTCCATCAGGCGTGAGAAAACATTCTCAGGTTCAAATGGACTGTCTATAACATATTTCATATCTTTCATTCTGGCGATATTTTTAATGCCACCGCCGGTGATGTTTGCAAGCCCCTTAAGTGGAACAATGCTCATTGCATCAAGAATTTCCCTTACATATATCCTTGTCGGCTCCAGGAGCACATCAGCTACCGTTTTATTTTCCCCTGGAAAAGTGTCCTCGTAATTTATATTATTATCCTTTATTATCTGCCTGACAGTGGTGAAACCATTGGAATGCAGTCCACTGCTTTTCAGGGCAAAAATAAGGTCCCCCTCGGAGATTTTTTCTCCGGTAATTATCTGATCTTTCTGTATGATACCCAAGGAAGTTGCCGAAATATCTATATTTTTAACCAGATCTGGAACTATGGCAGTTTCCCCTCCAACTATATTGACATTTGCTATCTGGGCCCCTACATTAAAGCCTATGCCAAGCTGGCGGGCAACCTCATTATCCATATCCTTTAAGGATAGATAATCAAGCATGGCAATGGGTTCAGCACCAACTGTAATGGCATCGTTTACATTCATGGCAACACAGTCTATCCCTATTGTATTGTATTTATTTGCCTCTTCAGCTATTATTGTTTTTGTTCCTACACCATCATTATTAAAAGAAACTGCGAAGTTCCCCAGATCAATTAGAGAAGTGAATCCACCAAGTGGATTGATTGTTTTGAATTCAGACCTTCTGAATTTTATCTGCCTCAAAAAAGTGGAAACGAATTCTCCCTGCGACTTTCTGTCAATAATCTTCCTTTCCATGTATAACAATTACATTATTAATTAAAAGTTTATATATTTTTATATTAAATTTGATATGATGTGCTCTGAGATTTTTAATTGACTTAATACAGAGTATCCAAACTTACGTTAGATCACGATGTGCATTATTTTCCTTCCTAAAACTCCTGTAATTTTATTTGCCATTGCAATGCAGTTGTATGTAACTATTATTTCTCCTATGGCTATGCCTTAATTCCTGTTTCCCACATACCATATATGTTCCAGTCCAAATATTTCCTTAAAAACTGAGAATGTCCTTTCTATCTTCTACCTCAATTTATACCTTGAATATTGCTTCTTCCTTATTCCTATTCCCAGTTTCCTGTTATAAGTTAATTTATTTTCACCAATTCCCCTTATTCTATTTGTATCTATAATAGACATAGCATGTGTATTCTCAAAAATGTAATCATATATAATTGTCGAACAAATTATGAAAGTTTAAACACATTATGACTTAATAGAAAATGAAAAATCTTTTAAAGAGATAAAGCATTACTCTTTAAAGGTGACATTAATGGTACAGAGAGAAGACGTGGATTTTGATCCAAAGCATATAGATGAGAATTTCCTTAGCGACGAGAAGAATTACCCGGTAACCGGTGAAGAGGATGGACTTAAGGTAAGGGCCGGTGGGATGCAGAGAATGGATGATAATGGAAAACCCTATCCTACAAAATTAGGTATACATGGAACAACTGTTGCTATTGATTGGGACGGGTGCATTGCCGATGGAGCATGCATGGATGTCTGCCCTGTTGACCTGTTCGAGTGGAAACTTAACCCTGGAAACTCTGGAACTGGAAATGATAAGAAGGTAGAGAAGGGAACTCCTGAATGGGAAAAATACAGAACGGATAAATCAAATCCTGTAAGGGAAACTGAGTGCATATTCTGCATGGCATGTGTTACAGCCTGCCCGTGGAGTGTAATAAAAGTTAACAACGAATAAACAAATTAATTTTTATTGATTCATGAGGGCTTCATATGCCCTGATTGCATCTTTTCTGTTTATAATTATTATTGTTTCATTTGAACAGGAAATAAGTTGCAGCACATTGATTTCATAAGAAAAAAGCCTTTCATTTATTTTCATTACAAAACCGGGTGTCTTGACTATTTCCATGGAAGAAAAGATATGCAAGGAGCTAACATTTCTCTCCACAACAGCACTTTTTGGCAAATCAAATTTTTTATTTTTCGTTTCATCTACAATGTAAACAATGGAATCTGTCAAATATGTGGCTGATAGAAAATTTAGAGCGTCTATTCTTTTATCCACGGTTATTACCATTATTTTATCCTGAAGCGTAATTTTGCTCTCTGACAGGAGCTTATCAATATGTGTTGTATCTGCGGCAGAATTTTCCATGAAAATTTTATTCAGTGCAGATCTTATGGAAATTATGTTATATCCTTTCTCTTCCATTGCTATTCTTCGTGATAGCTTACTGACATTCAATATTCCCATCCTCATTGAGATTATGAGCTCTGGATTTTTTTTGATATAATCCCTGACCATAGTCTCAACATTTCCCCTGGCTATTCTTTCCATAATATGATATATGTAATTCTAATATAAAATTTTATATTAATACATATTTTATGTGATTAATTCCACTAATATAGTAAATATTCACAAAAAATATCATATATATAAAAAAGATAATTCGTTCATGGATAAGGTATTATTACTGTATTCAGGAGGCCTTGATACCTCTGTTATGGTTAAATGGATTCAGAAAGAAATGAACAAAGAAGTTGTGACATTAACACTCAATATAGGAAACAGCAACCTTGAGGAAATCAAGGAAAAGGCTATTTCCCTCGGAGTTTCAGATGCAATAGTCATGGATGTAAAGAATGAATTTGCTGATAATTATATTAAAAAAGAAATTTTTGCCGATGGCATGTATGAGGGGTATCCGCTTTCCACGGCAATCGCCAGGCCGCTCATGGCCGAAAAAGCAGTGTATTATGCCAGGGAATACGGATGTGATACAATTGCCCACGGGTCCACTGGAAAGGGTAATGACCAGGTAAGGTTTGAGGTGACTGTGAAGGCAATAGATGAGAATATCAACGTTATCGCACCTGTAAGGGACTGGAATATGAACAGGCCTGATGAAATAAGTTATGCCAGGAAGAACGGAATAAAAATACCAAAGGATGGAAAATATTCAGTTGATGAAAATATTTGGGGGAGGTCTGCAGAAGGATCAACCATAGAAAACATAGCAAATCCCCTTGAAGATGATGTTTATGAATGGGTATCGCCCCCGGAGGAAACTGGAAACGGTGAAACGGTAGATATTGAATTTCAAAACGGGATTCCACATGCTATCAACGGTATTGAATACAGTTTAGAGGAGATAGTGGAAAAAATGAACATCATTGCCGGAAGGAACGGCATAGGCCTGATAAATCATATGGAGGACAGGGTAACAGGAATTAAGAGCCATGAAGTATATGAGGTGCCCGGTGCTATGGCAATCCTGCATGCACATAAAATGATTGAATCACTTACATTGAATAAGTATGAGATAGACCTCAAGGAGTATATGGATTCACAGTGGTCCAATTTTACCTACAATGGATTATGGCATGATCCTGTTATGGAGCATATAAACAATTTTGAATACAGTTTAAATAAATACGTCAACGGGAAAATTAAATTTAAGCTGTATAAGGGCAATATGATACTGAAGTCCATAGAAAGCGATAATTCCATATATAACTATGAAAAAATCAGTTATGATAACAGCAATTTCAACCAGGATTCTGCCAGGGGATTTATAGATATATACAAGAACAACACTGTGTATACAAATAATGCAAGGAAGCAAAAAATTGATGTTATACAGTAAACTGTATTACAGGTAATTGAAATGAAAATATGGTCTGGAAGCGCATCCCCTGAGGCGGGTAATGAAGCATACAGGATAATGCTTAAAAAAGATATAGCGGTTGACAGGTATCTGATACCCTATGAGATACTTTCACTTATGGCATATAATCTTAATATATACAGAAATGGCATAGGTAAGAAAGAGGATACCTTGAAGACTTTAAAAGAACTGTATAGCCTGTATGGAAGGGAATTCAATCTCGACCCAGAACTGGAAGATGTACACGGGAATATAGAACATATGGCAATGGAAGAAACAGATGGAAAGGCAAAAAATATGAGGATGTTCCTATCAAGAAATGAACAGGTACACACTGATGTAAATTTTTTCCTTGCTGATACCTTGATTGATTATGAAAAAATTATTTACAGTACACTCCAGGAAATAAATAAAAACAAGCAAAATGGCATCATGCCGGGATATACACATTACAGGCAGGGAATGCCCGTTACCTTTCAGACCTATCTGGATTTTATAAAAAATATATTTGTATATAATTTTGATAAAATCAATAATGCTATAGGTGAATTAAAGGAGCTGCCACTTGGGTATGGCTCAGGGTTTGGTTCAATGTCAGATGTTGATTTTACAGAAGTTGCATCATATCTTGGTATGAATAAAAATATTAAAAATCCACTATTTTCTTTTATGCTGTACCCTGATAATTATATAATGGTAATGTCTGCCATAAATTCCTTTCTTATAGACATATCAAGAATATTCCAGGATATGATAATTTTCAGCGGCGATGAAATGAAAATTCTGGAATTGCCACCGGGTTATGTTACCGGGAGTTCATTAATGCCTAATAAGGTAAATCCAGATTTTATGGAAATCTTCCAGGGCTATGCGGCAAAATCAATATCCATAATGAATCTTCTTTATTCAGGCATTATAAACAAAACCACCGGGTATCACAGGGATTTTCAGGTCCTGAAGGATGAAATTATTCCATTTATGGTAGAGTTAAAGTCAATACTGGGCGGGTTTCCAGAACTGTTTTCCGGAATAAAATTTAATAGTGGGGCATCAGAAAAAATACTTGGAAATTCTATATATGCAACCTACAATTCAAAATTAAATTTCAATTCCACCGCAAACTGGAAAGAATCGTACAGAATGGTGGGTGATATGATAAAATCTGGAAAAGGGTTGAAACCTTATACTCCGGCAGATGTAATAACGTATAATGATTTCAATTTTATTAAACAGGTTGTTGATGAAAATACTTCATATTTAGAAAACAGCAGGAACAGGTTCCTGGATACGATAAAGGACATTATCAGGAACACCGCATAAAAATATTATAAATTAATAAAACGGCATTAATAAATACGTTTTAGGCCTAATAATATGGGGGAGGAAGATACAGTGTATAGCCATTATATAATCTGCATTGTAAAAGTGCTATCAGCATAAAAAAATATATAATTGGATGACACATTAAGATAATACATGATTGATACAGGGGCCATGGAAAAAAAGTGGAAGGAGTACTGGTACAGCAATGATATTTTTAAATTCAAAAAGGGAAAGAAAAATTATACTATTGATACCCCACCTCCCACAGTATCCGGAAAAATGCATGTAGGTCATGCATTTTCATATCCACAGCAGGATTTTATTGCAAGATACAAGAGGATGAAGGGATTTAATGTATTTTATCCCTGGGGATTTGATGATAATGGCCTACCAACTGAGAGGTTTGTGGAAAAGGAAAGGAAGGTAACAATAGATAACACACCGCTGAAGGAATATATAGAAATATGCAGGGAGGTAAGCAGAGAGGCAGAGAAGGATCTGTACCAAGCTTGGTATGATACGGGATTAAGTGCTGATTTCAAAAATTATATAGACACGTCGTCGGACTTTTCTATAAAATTATCACAGGAACTGTTCATGGATCTGGCGGAAAAAAAGAGGGCATACAGGGATGAGGCGCCATATATAACATGCCCCACATGCCGTACAGCAATTTCCCAGATAGAGATGAAGGATGCCATAATCAACACAGACCTGGTTTACCTGAATTTTAATGGAATTGAAATAGCGACAACAAGACCGGAAATGCTGGGTGCATGTATTGCCATATTCGTAAATCCCCAGGATGAAAGGTATAGCAGTATGATAGGAAAGAAAGTTGAGGTTCCACTGTACGGATATAAGGTAGAGATCTTGGCAGATGAATCCATAGATAAAGAATTCGGTACTGGAGCTGAAATGTTATGCACATTCGGGGATCAGAATGACCTTTCGCTGTGGAAGAAATATGGCCTTAAAGCCCGCATAATCCTTAAAAATAACAGAATAAATGACGGTAGCATAATAAATAATCTTTCAATTAAGGACGCCAGGAAAACCATTATTGACATGCTGAAAGATAATGGGTATATTATAAAAATAGAAAAAATAAAACATTCAGTAAATACTCATGAAAGATGTGGTACACCAATAGAAATAGGCATCAGCAAACAGTGGTATATAAAGGATCTTGATATAAAGGATGAACTTATAGAATTCGGAAATAAAATAGAATGGATTCCGGAACATATGAAAACAAGATATAACAACTGGGTAACCGGGCTAAAATGGGACTGGTGCATATCCCGGCAGAGGTATTTTGGTGTCCCGTTCCCTGTATGGTACTGCAATCAGTGTGGTGAAATAATTTTTGCTGACAGAAAGGATTTGCCGGTGGACCCCAGAATTGACGATAAAAACAGAAAATGCACGAAATGCGGGTCCTCTGATTTATCACCTGAAACGGATGTCATGGATACATGGGCGACATCGTCTCTCAGCCCAACACTGTATCTGTCACATATAGGTGAAATGGACATGTATCCCATGGATGCAAGATTTCAGGGCCATGATATAATAACGTCATGGGCATTTACAACAATACTCAGGTCATACCTGCATTATGGAGAAATACCATGGAAAAAAATAATAATAAGTGGCAATGTTTATGATCCTTTCGGGCAGAAAATGAGCAAGAGCAAGGGCAACATAGTTGAGCCTAAGGTAATAATAGATAACTACGGTGCAGATGCCCTGAGATACTGGGCATCAACAACAATGCAGGGGGAAAACATAAAACTGAGGGAACAGGACCTTATGCGAGGCAGGAAAACTGTCATAAAACTGGAAAATTCTTTAAAACTCATAATGCTCCTGGCGGATGGTAAAAAACCTGCAAAGGTTGATGTACAGTTTCCAGTGAATAAATGGATAATATCCAAAATGCAGCATACAGTGAAAGAGGTAACAGAGTACATGGAAAACAGTGAGGTTATGAAGGCAAGGATAGCCCTGGATAAATTTTTCTGGAATCTTTACTGCGATAATTATCTCGAAATAATAAAAAGTGAGGCATCAAAGGAGGATAGAAGAAATGAAACACTGTACACGGCCTTTTATATTATGGAAAATGTACTGAAAATGTACTCACCTATAATGCCATTTATAACTGAAGAGCTATTTCACCAGATGAATCCGGAGGTAACCAGCATTGCTCTGGAGAGATATCCAGAATTTGATCCAAACCAGCTGTATGGAGAAGAGGACATAGATTACATCATAGGGATAATAGACAGGGTAAGGAACCTGAAAAGCCAGAAAAAACTCTCAATGGCAGCACCGCTGGAAAGCATAAAGATACATGGAAATGCGGATTTAATAGAAAAATATGGCTATCTGCTCAGCGGTATAATGCACATAGGAAAAATGGAAATAGTAAATTCTGCTGAAGATTTTATAGATAATTAATAGATATCCAGATATCTATTAATCTCCCAGTCCGTTACATACTGCCTGAAATCGGCCCATTCGTTTTCCTTGATCCTGATAAGATTATTGTAAATATAATCCCCAAATATTTCTTTCATAAGGCTGCTTTCCTTGAAGGCTGTTATGGCCTGTCCCAGGGATGCTGGCATCGATTCTATTCCATATTTTTTCCTTTCTTCCTCATTCATTTCGAATATATTTTTCTCAATAGAATCTGGTGGGTCTATTTTATTCTCAATGCCATCCAGGCCCATGCCAATTATTGCCGCAAACTGGAGATACTGATTTCCGGCAGAATCAGGATACCTAAGTTCAAGCCTCTTTCCCTTTGGTGCAGCCGATGGAATTCTTACCAGTGCACTTCTATTCCTGTTCGCCCATGCAATGTATACAGGGGCCTCATATCCAGGAATCAGTCTTTTATATGAATTAACAGTGGAAGCAAGAACAAGGGAGGAAGATTTGACATTCTTAAGTAATCCTCCCAGATAGTGCATTGCATAGTCGCTCAGTCCGTGTTTTGTTGATTCCTTGTAAAATAGATTTTCGTCTCCTGAGAATATGCTCTGGTGTACATGCATCCCATTGCCGTTAACACCCTTTATCGGCTTTGGCATAAAAGTTGCATAATAGCCATATTCATTGGCGGTTTCCTTTACAACGCTCTTTATCATAATGATTCTATCAGCCATTGTTATGGCATCTGAATATTTCACATCTATTTCGTGCTGCCCGTATGCCACTTCATGATGTGATGCCTCTGGGAAATAATTTAACCCCTCAAGCTTTCTTATTATTTCCTGCTTTACTGTAAATGACCTGTCCAGTGGCTCCTTATCAAAATATCCTCCATAATCGCTTGGCTCAATGGTTGGTTCCCCCTCCTCATCCTGATTGAAAATAAAATATTCAAGCTCGGGTCCTATGTTAATTCTCTTATTTTCCTTTGAGAGCCTTTCTACCTGCTTTTCTAGAATGTATCTGGGATCTCCCTCAAATCGAGTTCCGTCAGGATTGAATATTTTACAGATAAATCTCACTGTTTTTCCCGCATAATTTTCGTTTGTGAGTATTGTATAGGATGATAATTCCGGTACCGCTTTCATATCGGAGTTCTCAATCTGTTTATATCCGACAATTGAGCTCCCATCGAACATAACCCCGTTGTAAATTACATCCTCAAACCTGTTGTGTGGGATTGTCAATGATTTTACAGAGCCAATAATATCTGTAAACTGTAATTGCAAAAACTCTACTTTATCTTCCTTTAATTTTTCAATATAGGATTCTTCATCCTGCATATAACATAATACAAGCGAGTAATAAAAACTTTTATAGTAATAAAAGAGATATTTGAATTATTTTACTTTGATCAACCGTGTCACTGATGGGTGTATAATTATGGAACATATTAAAATGTCATTAATATCCGGAAATATTTAATATGGAACTATGATAATCACTTACATTGAGAGTTTTAGAAAGAAATACTTTAATGGATATAATCAACTCACTGAAGAATTCCGTATTGCTTGTGCTGTTATTTTTACTTCCTTTGCATATTAATCTAGAATCTATGAAAATTTTTATTTATCCGGTACTTCTTATCTGTTTCGGGGTTGTGTATTTTATATCTTATATTATGTCCGGAGCCATTCTCCAATTACTTGGGAATGCGTCTGTTCTTCTGGCAGGCATATTTCTTGCGCCTGCCATAATTATGATTTTTTACACAAAGGATTTGTATATATTCCTTACACTGACTGCAATGCTGTCCTTGGGCAGCGCCATCATAGATTATAGTAGAAGCGGGCATGGAGTAAACGAAACCAGATCCTATCTGTATTCGGGCTCTATAATCGGGCTCGTTTTCCTTGCTGAGCATTATATTGCACTCAGAATTATATATGTATTTTATATCATGGCAGTTTTAATAATAGCTTTTTCACTGGCATTCTATCTTTCTGGCCATATGGAAATAAATTACAGAAAAACAACACTGATTAAAAAGCTGAAGAGATATATAATTTCATTAAGCGACATTAAAAGAATTAGAAATGGATGGACTTTGCTGTATGCCATAATGATAAACGTGGTCCTATTCATATCAATAGCCATTGTACTTTTAACTGTTCCAGTGCTTGCATTGAGTAATGGAGGAATTACAACAATCTATATATTTCTGGGAATCGCGTCCTTATCATTCCTGGCGATTTCACTGGGAAGCGCAATAAATTCAAGAGTGTTTAGCGGCATATCTTTCGTAGCAGTGTTTCCATTTTTGCTCGTCATGGGTTTCCTCATTTCTATAAAAAATACAGAATTTAATCTTACCACAGGCTTTTTAATGTTCCCTGCAGTTGCATTATTCTTTCCCGGATACAGGAAATATTTTACAAGGAAATTCCCCGGGAGTGAGATTTATTATGCAAATAAATTTGCAAATTTTTTTTCATGGGTATTTATACTTCCGATGCCTTTTATATTACTGGAATTCCTCCATATACCGGTGTATACCGTCATTATAGAATTAATAGCTTCCATGGCGGGTTTAATAATGGTACTTAAATTCACAAACTATCCAGAAATAATATGGACAAAAAAACATAAAAATTAATAAAAGAAGTAATGATTAATCCTTATGAATCCGAGAGATGTAAGAAGAATGATGAACCAGATGGGAATAAAATCCACAGAAATGCCTGATGTTAAAGAGGTTATACTGAAGGGTAAAGACAAAGATTACGTAATAGAAAATGCCTCAGTTACCATGATTGAAGCCCAGGGCCAGAAAACATTCCAGGTAATGGGCACATTCAAGGAGAAGGCAAAGGTACAGCAGGATGAAGGGTTTAATGAGGAGGATATAAAACTTGTAATGGAACAGTGCAATGTTTCCAGGGAAAAGGCCATGGAGGCACTTAAAAAGGCAGGTGGAGAACCGGCACAGGCAATTCTGGACCTCGGAAATTAAAATGAATTATCTAGAAAACCTTCTTGCTGAACAGATCCCCACCAGTGAAGAAACAAAAAAGCTAGGTGAAATTTCCTCAACAATTATCCAGAAAATAAATGATATATGCAAGGCAGACAATATAAATGCATCCTGCACAGAGGTGGGGTCTGTATCAAAGAATACAAATTTAAAATCAAGCGATATAGATATATTTGTCACATTTGATAAATCATATTCTGTAGATTATATAGAGAAGAAAGGCCTTGAAATAGGGCACCGGGTACTGGAGAATGGAACAGAAAAATACGCGGAGCACCCCTATGTTTCAGGCTACGTCATGGGAATAAAAGTAGATGTTGTTCCTGCATTTAAAATCAGTGAGGGAGAAAAAATAGTTTCCACGGTGGACAGAACGCCGCTGCATACACTTTATGTCAACAGTAATACGGATGAAGCAATGGTTCATGATATTAGGCTTTTAAAGGTATTCATGAAGAGCATCAACGTATACGGTTCCGAGATATCCAGATCTGGATTTTCAGGGTATCTCTGTGAACTTCTTATAATACATTTTAAAAATTTTGACAGGCTAATGGGATATATGGCAAACCTGAGAGGTAAGCTGATCGTTCCTGAAAATACGGAGGATAAATTCTCTGAGCCTGTGATAATAATAGATCCTGTAGACCCTTCCAGAAATGCTGGTGCTGCAGTCAGCGAGGAGAATCTCTCAAGGCTCAAACTTGCATCTAAACTATATATGGCCGGAAGGGAGGATATCCTCAATCACACACCGAGGATAAATAAGAATAGGGGAACGCATATAATGGTTTTTGTTGTAAAAAAACCGGATATTATAGATGATATCATATATCCGCAGGCGGTAAGATTAAAAAACAGGATATGGGATATACTTCATAACAATGGTTTCATGCCTGTTGCCTCAGAAATATATGTGGGTAGCGATATAGAAATTTTAATTGAATGCGAACTTGGAATGCTCCCAGGAACAAAGGTTCATATGGGCCCACCTGTTGAATCAAATGAAAGTATAAAATTCATAGATGTATGGAACAGTAATGCAAGGTTAATGCGCGGCCCGTACATCCTGAAAAACAGGGTTTATGTGGATGTAAGAACCGAACAGAGAGATATGGAGGGGATTATCAGGAAGGAACTGAAAAACTCTGACATAGGAAAAAATCTAAATGAGTTAAAGGATGAAATTAAAATTATAAATGGGGAAGATACAGACCTTGAAGTTGTAAGAAAGTTCTTTTCAAAGTATCTTTTCAACTCCTAAGCGGGAAGCCCCTTGCATTATCTAGGGAGGATGTCACCTGACCTATCCACCAGAAAATATCTCCAGGAGAACAAGGTTATCGTCCGGATTTATTATATGATCTGATGTTGCAGGTACGCCGTTAAGTATGGCTACAAATCCATCTTCATTGACCCCTATAGAATCGTATAGTTCCGATAGCCTCACAGGCTTTTCTATGCTAATTTTTTCTTTTTTCCTTCCTACTACTTCTATCATAACAGCTCCGGGCAGATTCGAACTGCCGTCATCGGATCCAAAGTCCGGAATGCTTGTCCACTACACCACGGAGCTATAATTAATCATAATAATAAATGGATATTAAAATGTGTTGAGAATGCGTCTTATATAATAAAAATAAAATTATTTTTTGGCGGAGCAGTTGAATTCATCACTGCATGTTTTGCCTAGGCTTCTCAGTATTGAGAAAACAATACCAAGGCCTTTCTGTGCGTCTTCATCCTTCATTGCGTGAAGTGTGCCCATCATTCCGCCTACAGGCGTAACTGTATCATTCTTGATGGCATTTTCTACAGCCTTTACCATGTTAACATAGTGTGGGGCAACGCTCAGATCCAGCTTTCCAAGGGAATCAAGAATGGGCTTCTCGTTCATGATCAGGTTCATGGTAAAGTCGTTGGATAACAACCCCATAACCATACCCATTGCACCATCGTCGTTAAGTATTCCCATTACAGGATCCAGAAGGCCTTTATTCTGTATTACAGTGACCATTTCAAGCAGGTTGCTCAGTGCCTTTACATTCTTTTCCTCTGACATTATTTTCAATAACACCATGACGGAATCAGTCTTTGTTGTAAGAGAGAGTACGTCATCGCTTGTTAGTAGGCTAAAGACTGTCTTTAGGGTTTCATCGTCACTCAATATACCGGATATTACATCCAGAAATCCAAGGTTATCGAGCTTTTTAATAAGCTCCACTGCCCTGGTTAAACTGGAAATATATTCCGGTTTCATCAATTTTTCTAACTGTTCATCTTCTGACATCATGATTAATCACCAGCTGGCAAGATACTTGTCCAGTGCCATATCTCCATTTGTCCACATGAAGTATTTGGTAAACAGTTCCTTCTTTATATGGTTTGTGGCTGATGGCTGTGCTATTTTTTTGTCTCCGCCATAGAAGGTAGTGTCATCCACTGATATTGCAAAGCCCTCTAGAGGATTATCTGCTATACATACAACTTCAGGTGTGTATGTATCCATCTTTGTAGGAACTCCAAGCCTGTTGGCCAGATCCTGCATTGCCACCCTGGATGTCTGTACTGCAAGGAATCCGAGCTTTGGAACAGTTATCTGATTTGAGTCTCCGCATGAATATACGTTCGGATATTTGACAGATCTCATATGTTCGTCTGTAACCATGAAACCCCCATCATCGAATAGGTCAGGTGTAGAATTTTTAACCGCATCATTTGCCTCATATGGTGGCAGTATCACAGCTATATCGGCCTTGATAGTCTTTCCATCCTCGCTTACTATTTCATCTTTCTTTATTTCGTTAACACGGAAATTCCATACCATGTCGAATCCAGCCTGCGTATACATTGTCTTAATGACTCCCCTTGATTCCTTTGAAATATCTGTAAGTACCTCTTCTCCCGGTGAGAATATTGTTATGTGTGTCTTGTCCATGACACCTTTCTTCTTCAGGAATGCAGGTATCATAAGTGAAAGTTCGAATACAGGCCCCTCACATGCAGATTCAGCTACATCTGCCCAGTTTTTCGGGTATTTGCCTCTGGGGTTCAATGTTCCCTGATAGAATACACCGGATCCTATTGCTATATTTCCGCCTTCGAATTTATTTAATCTCTCATAAAGTGCAGTTGCAAAATCAGGTTCACAGGCACTTGCACCGTATTCGTTCCAGCCCTTCAGGTGCTCTACTCCCAGTTTTGCACCGAAAGCTACAACAAGGTAATCGTATGTGATGTTTTCCTTTTTCCCGTCAGGTGTTGCATATTCCACCTTATTTTTCTTTGCATCTATTGCTGTTGCCTCACCAAGGATAAACTTTATTCCCTTAGCAGGCAAGGCTGTAGCCAGGTCAACCTCTAAATCCTCTGCTTTAAAAACTCCTATACTGACATGTGGCATTCCCGGCCTGAAAGCGGCATATGGTGTTTTATTAATTAATGTTACATCTATTTTATCTCCAAGCAATCTCTTTGCTGTGTAGGCAGCAGTCAATCCAGCAAACCTTCCCCCTAAAACAAGTAATTTAGTCATATTTCATCACTATTGTTATAATATTACAGTTATATATTAACTTTTTTATCACAATTATGAAGAAAAATGCTTTTTTGGTAAAAAAATGTGTAGATACTTTATATATGCAATAAATATGTTTATATATTGAGATTGAATAAATATTATTATGATAGAACACGTCATAAAAAATAAATAATCAATTATTATATTTTATTTTTCGGAAGTTGTGATGTTTTCATAACCTCTTCTATAAATCGGGATGTGGTATATGAACCACCTGATTCTATAGGTATTATACCGTTATTTATTATATTTTTCAATGATTTTTCTATAATAGAAGCCGTTTCATTCATTCCTATATGCTTCAGCATCATTATAGACGATTGTATTGAGGCTACCGGATTGGCAATATTCTGGCCTGCTATATCTGGCGCGCTCCCGTGTACCGGTTCGAACATAGAATTTTTATCCCCAACATTCCCACTTGGGGCATAACCGAGTCCACCGGCCAGTGAACTGGTCATATCTGATATAATGTCTCCATAAAGGTTTGGTGCAATTATATATTCATATTTTAATGGATTTTTTACAATGTTGTATGCAAGGGAATCTGCATATTCGAATTTTATTTTCTTTTTGTGTATATTTGACTGCTTGCTTGCAATATCCCTCCATATTGAATACATTTCTACGGCATTGGCCTTATCTGTAACAGTGATATTATCAGAACCGGCAATTTCGTATGCTTTTTTAAAAAATCTGTTTAAATTTCTTTCGGAAAGTATTCCCATTGTATAATATATTTGGTTATCAGAATTTCCAGAAATATCAACGTTATAATTATATATGCCTTTCTTCATTTCAAAGGTTTGTTTACCCGGTAATGTTCCTGAAATTCCGGAATAAAAATCCTCAGTATTTTCCCTCAGTATGGTAATATTGATTTCATTCCCGGTAATTCGTTTGAATGAAATGGCTGGCCTTATATTCATATACAGGTCAAGGTCTTTTCTCAGTTTTAATATAACATTCTGCTCCATTATTCCTGGCTTAACACGAAAATCCCCGATAGCCCCGAAAAATATGGATTTATAGCTCTTTAATTCCCCGATCTCCTTATCTGTCACTGTTATACCATTGTTAATATAACGTTCAGATGATATGTCATAATAAATAAAATTAAGCGACTGATCAACTGAATACAGCATTCTGCATACCTGGGGAATTATTTCCTTGCCTATGCCATCACCGGGTATGACTGCTATATCTACCATTTGCCTGACCTCACATAGTTAACAAGGCCGTTGCTTTCTATTATATTCTTTAAAAATTCCGGGTATTCCCTAAATTCAATTTCTTTTCCCCCGCAGAATATCCTGCTATTCCTGAAATCCACTGTAATTTTTTCAAGGTTGTTTGCACTTACCTTTGCCTCTATAACCGGTATCCCAGTATTTATGGCATTTCTGAAGAATATTCTTGCAAAACTTTCAGCAATAATGCATGAAATACCAAGCCCCTTTATGGTGATTACCGCATGTTCCCTGCTTGATCCAGATCCGAAGTTTTTTCCTGCAACGATTATATCACCCTTTTTAATGGATCCTGCCAGGTCTGGGTATTC
>JAJZWN010000020.1:0-2089 GCA_021846695.1 Thermoplasmata archaeon | reverse complement strand
GGAATTGCTATAGACGGCTCTATTTCTGCCATATTTATATCTATAGTTTGTTCAAAATCGGCATTATCGTCGGATTTTACTATTTTATATTCTCCGGTGTTGCGCTGGTTGAGATATTCTATAGTTTTTTCATCTGTATCAAAAAAGCAACATTTAGCTCCGGCCTCGGTAGTCATGTTGGCCATTGTCATTCTCTCATTGATGTCTATATATTGAATATCGCCTGAAAATTCCATGCATTTGTAAGCAGCGCCTCCGTTTTTTATTATTGATAAAATATGGAGAATTATATCCTTTCCCTCTACTCCTTTTGAAGGTTTACCCTTAAGATTTATTTTAATAGTCTCCGGAATTTTGAACCACATTTTCCCGGTGGCGAATATTACACCAGCCTCTGTGCTTCCGATGCCGGTAGATATGGCAGAAAGTGCACCGTATGTATTTGTATGGGAATCAGCACCGGCGATAAGCCTGCCTGGTGCGGCAAAACCCTTTTCCATCATAACCTGGTGGCAAACGCCCCCATTGCCTATATCGTAGAACCAGGTTCCATTATCCAGCGCAAAATCTTTTGATTTTTTGTACTGTTTTGCCGAATTTATATCCTTTGGAGGTATAAAATGGTCAGGGATAATTATAATTTTCTCGCTTTTTGCACTCATGCCAAGATCATTGAATGCATCTATGGCTATGGGTGCCGTTATATCATTGGCCATAACATAGTCTATATTCGCCACAACATAATCTCCCGCCTTTGAATCTGTTCCACTTTTTTCTGAAAATATTTTTTCTACTGCTGTTTTACTCATTCTTTACCACCTGTAATAAATATTCATCATCAACTGTCTTATTCTCATTTTTTATTATTTTTAATATATTATTTATTTCATCCTCTGTTTTGTATATACCTCTGCTCTCAAGTATATACTTCACTGCTGCCTTTCCTGAGTGCTTTCCTATAACAATTCTTCTTTTTACTCCGAAAATTTCAGGATTTATAGCCTCATAGGTTTTTGGGTTATTTATTATGCCCTGGACATGTATTCCCGCTTCGTGGGAAAACGCATTTTCTCCAGTTATTGCCTTGTTTTTCTGTGGAGTTATACCGCTAACACTGGAAACATACCTAGAAAGGCCGTATAGTTTTTCCATTTTGATATCTGTGTATGAATCAGAGAAACCGTAAATAGAAGATACAACCTCCTCCAGTGATGCATTTCCTGCCCTCTCTCCTATTCCGTTAACGGTTACCTGAACTTCATCAGCACCTGCCATAATCCCTGCTAATGTGTTTGCTGTTGCCATCCCGAAATCGTTGTGGCAGTGAACGCTAATTTTCCTGTCGGTAAATTCTTTTATTTTCTTTATAAAATAATACATAGACATTGGGTTCATTATACCTATAGTATCCGGAAAATTTACAGTATCAACGTCTATTGCCCTGATTATTCTTTCCATAAAATCCATATTGCTTCTGGTTGCATCTTCCGGAGAAAATATCACTTTCAGCCCATGTGACCTGGCATATTCAATAGAATTAATTATTTTATCAAAAACCTGGTCACGTGACATTTTAAGCTTATACTGCAGATGTATGTCTGATGTGGCAATAAAAAGGTGTATTATACTGGAATCTGATTCTATGACCCTGTCTATATCCTTTATGTTGCACCTTGCAAGTGAGCAGGTATTATCTATATCATTGTTAATGCGCTTTACAGTTTTGAGCTCATCAGATGAAACTGCAGGGAAACCTGCCTCGATTATATTGACTCCTGCATCATTTAATTTCATAGCAATATTATGCTTTTCCTTCATGGAGAATGAAACTCCAGGTGTCTGTTCACCATCACGGAGTGTTGTATCAAATATGCTTATTTTCTTTCTTACCTGCCCGTATCCCATCCTACTATACTCTCCCATATTGAAAAAATCGCCATAGCCTCTACTGTCATAAAAATACATCTTATTACCTCCAAAAATTTTTAATGAAGATAACGTTTACTCAAGCAACAAAAAGTATAACTGCCTGATGAACGTTATGGAATTCATTAATAGGTGTATTTACATAATACTATATAAACATTAT
>JAJZWN010000101.1 GCA_021846695.1 Thermoplasmata archaeon | reverse complement strand
GGGTACCTTATAGAAACAGCATCTGCAAATGCTATAAGAAAGACATCTTTCTGGCTCATTATAAACGGTGAAAGTAACTCTGACTTCTCCTTCAGATGTTCATCCAAAAGTCCAAATGAAATTGAAGAGAGTGATACAAGGTCTTCAGGAAGAGATTCCATGTGTGATTCTGACTGGATCTTGGCCAGTATCTTCTTTATTTCAACATCGTCTGATGCTTTCACATTCCTTTTCTGTACAACTGGTAATATTGCAGTCATTACTGACATTGTTGAAGCCATTACAACCATTTTTGCAACTTTTATGGAATCCAGTATCTCTAACATTTCAGCCCCAAAATTCTGAGCAAGCTTGAAATGTATCATGGCGGAGCTTTCCTGACCATTTGATAGTGATACTGACATCGCCATTAGAGCCAGTGTTTTTTTCTGAACATACTTTCTTCCGAGATACATTTCATTATTCTCTCTGAACTGTTCCTTGGCCAGTTCCACATTATGGTGGCCGAGCAGCTTTATAACTTCTGGCATTCCTCCAAGAGTCGACTTTGCAAATCTTTCTATTTCTTCCATTTCGTCTGTCATAATAAAAGGATGCGTTGTTTATACTAAGTAATGTCTGGCAAAAAATTTCTTTATTGATTTAAATTTAAACAAAAATTGTGTTTTGATTCATTCATTTAATTTTGTGACGCACTTCCGTGTATCTATGGTACTTCATCCAGTATAACCTCAAAGTCCACGTCATATACACCAAATGCTGGAAGGATTTTTCTGGCATAATTCCTTATTTCACCACATTCTTCCCCAATAGTATGTATGCTGAATCTCCTTGAACCTGTGGTAATCGTGAGTTTTTTGATCCTTTTTTCTCCTTTTACAAAGGAAACAAATTCATCTATTTTCTCAGCCGGAATGTTGAATGATATGTATGCCTTGCATCCCATGCCTAGCTTTGTGTAATCTATATCACCCCTGCATCCCTTTACTATACCCCTCTGTTTCAAAAGTACCATCCTATCCCTTACTGTCCAAAGATTCTTTCCTGTTCTTTCTGCAATATCGTTATATGTTAGTGAACAGTCTTCCTCCATTATCTCTATGATATCAAGATCGAGTTGATCAAGTTTGAAGGGTTTCATTAACAGAATATATAGTTTGAATATATAGTGATTTCCAGTTTCTGATTAGGGAATAATAGTGCGCAAATTTGTAATGAATACCACTATTGAGAGTGACGTTGTTTCTGGTAAATGGTATATAAATTTAAAATTTAAATGAGACTTAACACTTCAAGAATGTTTCAAAAAACTATAAATATTTTAAATTTTAGTATTGCTTTAAATTTTTGTGATCAATTGTTATTGACCCTTAGTTGCAGATTCTACAGATATTGGCTGATGTGGCTTGAAATCCCAAACACCTTCTGCAGGATCTTCCGATGATACTTCCAGACTCAATCCCTTTGTTTCACGTATTGTCAGCAATGTTACAACTGCTCCTATGGCTGCCATTGCTCCAAGTAACTCAAATTCACCACCATTTCCAAGTGCTGTTCCAAGTATAAGGAAAAGGAATGTGAATATTCCAGCACCAAGCTTTGCAATTGATGCTGCAATTCCATGGGCTGTAGATCTTATGTTTGTTGGGAAGAGTTCTGTTGGAAGGATGAATGTTGTTGTGTTTGGACCTATGTTTCCAAACAGGTATGATACTCCAAAGACCATTATGAAGAGATCAATATCGGTTTTAAGGAATGAGTATTCAAAACCAAGTACAATGTAAGAAATAGCCATCACCGCAAATCCTAACCATTGAAGCAACCTCCTTCCGGCTTTGTCTATCAACCCAACCGATATCCAGTATCCTGGAAGTGCAAAAGCACCTGCCAGTATTGTATCACCTATTGCAGTGTTGAATATGGTAGTTCTAAGTGAAGCAGAAGAACCATATCCTATCTGTTGAAGTATGAATCCATTATTTAATGTGGTTCCGTAAAAAGCCATATCGAATATGAACCAGGAAATTGTGGTTCCCAGTACAAATATTAGGTACTTTCTCAGTGAATGCATATAATCTTTGCTGCTCAATTTCTTTACCTTTGTTATGGTCTGATCTACTGAACCAGCACCAACACCAGTTATTGTCGAGATTGCCCTTTCAGCTGCACCTTTGTTTCCCTCGACCTGTAATGAGAATCTTGGTGTTTCCATCAGCTTTCTTCTCAGATATACCACATATATTGCTGGTATTGCACCGAAGGCGAGCATTAGTCTCCATGAGTCTGCTATTGGAAGTATGTATATTGATCCAAGTCCTACCAAAGCACCGGATACAAGACCGAATCCCTGCATTGCAAATACCATGCTTACCAGTTTGCCCCTGTGTTTACTGCTTGAATACTCACTCATTATTGTTGAGCTTATTGGGTAATCTCCACCAACACCGATACCAACAATGAATCTTGTTATTATGAGCATTAGGTAATTAACAGAGATTGCAGATAGTACTGTGAAGATTATCATTATGCTTAGTTCCAGACCGTAGATTTTCTTCCTGCCGTACATATCTGAGATGTGCCCGAATATTAGGGCACCAAAGAATGCTCCAAACAGTACCGCTGATGAGATCAGACCTTCTATTATCTGAATATTAAGAACCTGAAATCCTAGAAGATTGGTTGTTCCCTTTATTGCTACCAGATTGAAACCATAGGTTGATGCCAGTATTGGACTTGCTACAGTAAGAACAAACAGTAAATAGGCATCTGTAAAGAATCCCATACCTGCTACAAACATTGTTCTAACATGGCCGCGTTTTAAACCGGAGTTATCGAGGCCACCTAATATATTTTTATTTTCCATTGATGTTCCCATCATCTGTAAAATGCTTGGGTATGCTTATAGATTTTCTTAATAGTATATATACCATATATATCATAACCAACTTTCGATAAAATAAACATAAACCATCTATTATGTGAAAGTAGATACAGTACTTTTAGTTCAACTAATTGCAGATTTCCAGATTTATTGCCAGACTCTCTTACATAACGTGATCTCATAAATTCAATTAATCCAAGACTGGGCTAAGTTATATTATAAGAGTTCATGCCTGCCATAGATCATGTTATTACCTATTTTTTTATCTTTTACTCATAAGACTTTTTCCCCATTTTTATCGAGTATAATTAAACTGAAATATATCATTTCTAACCTTACGAAATATGATGAAAATATGACTTTGGTATAACTTTCTGAGTTTAGTATCTATCATAATCCCCATAGATTATTTTTTTCCAAGAATTTCAACTGATTCTATTTGTTTCTGTTCCCTTTTCAGTTTTCTTTTTCTCATTAGGTTTGAAATTACGAATTCCCTGAGACGGTTCCTCTGAAGCTACCTCCAGACTCAATCCCTTTGTTTCACGTATTGTCAGCAATGTTACAACTGCTCCTATGGCTGCCATTGCTCCAAGTAACTCAAATTCACCACCATTTCCAAGTGCTGTTCCAAGTATAAGGAAAAGGAATGTGAATATTCCAGCACCAAGCTTTGCAATTGATGCTGCAATTCCATGGGCTGTAGATCTTATGTTTGTTGGGAAGAGTTCTGTTGGAAGGATGAATGTTGTTGTGTTTGGACCTATGTTTCCAAACAGGTATGATACTCCAAAGACCATTATGAAGAGATCAATATCGGTTTTAAGGAATGAGTATTCAAAACCAAGTACAATGTAAGAAATAGCCATCACCGCAAATCCTAACCATTGAAGCA
>JAJZWN010000100.1 GCA_021846695.1 Thermoplasmata archaeon | reverse complement strand
AAAATATAAAGTAATACAATTACATACCGATAATTATGGTAACCTGCGTGATGTATAACCTGAAAATGAGTGAAACACACCCTTCGACGATTTGCGTTCTTGCTTCGAAATTTGAAGATTCCTTCGAGGACTTGATAGAGGTTCTTACCTCACCATTGCCTGATGAGAGCCTTGAAGAATTTATTGAAAGCTATGCAAGGACTGATGAGATTATGCCGGAAGACAAAACTATAGGCTTTGTCATAATAAATAAGGAAAAGAAAGTAGCATCCCTTAACTTTAGCGAGAAATATTTTGATCAAAAAAAGCTGGATGAAATTCTGGAGAAATACAAAAACATGGGATACAAAACTGAGGTAGAATACAGTTAATACATTGTTAAATTATATGTTTTATCTGCCACCTCATAGCTTTCCCTTGAATCTATTTTTAGCAATTTGCTGATCTTTATCATATGTTCTTCCGGGCTTTTATCATAGGCTTCCCGCCATAACACCAGGCGTTTTTCCTTATCATTATATAGTACCGTTTCCCCGCATTTCTGGATGCAATGTATGGCCTCCGCGGCTTCATCTGCAGTATTTATATTGTTAAAGCAATTCAGATAATTCATATGTCACCGCACCTCTTCCCATCGAAGGATGGATATTTTATATTGTACCTATTTATAGAATACAATATAGTATCAACCAGGTTGAATACATATCCCTTATAATCGTGTATATACGGAAATATATTGTATTTCTCATCGGAAAAAATGTTATATAAATCATCTGGAGTTTTGTCTCCCTTTAAGGCATCGATAAGGTACTGCATGAATTCTTCAGCGGTTTTTAACCCCCTTTTGGTGTATATCTTCCTGTTTCTCTCCACTATCTTATAAGCATTATTTACATCACCGTTTACCAGTGATGTCTTAAATATTTCTATTACATCTTCTGTGTTCATCCTATCACCTCATATTATAGCTATTCCAACAAGGTATGTATACAGTGCAAATGAAACACCCAGCCCCAGTGTAGCCAGCCCCATTATAATTACACTATACTTGATTCCAGGGGCCATATTGAAATCATTGTCCCCTTCCTTCCTGTATGAATATATGATTATCCTGAAATAATAGAATATGGAAATTGCGCTGTTAATTATAGCTATTACAGCGAGCCACCACAGATTTCCGATAATCAGTGTGAAGAACAGGAAATATTTCGCAATAAAACCACCGGTAAGCGGTACACCAGCCAGTGACAGAAGCATTATTGCCAGGAATAGGGCAGTATATCTGGATTTTTTTGCCAGCCCTGCAATATCGCCTATCATCACCTTATCATTTTTAAACAGGCTCATTGCTATGAATGGCCCTGCCTTCATGAATATATATGCTAAGGCGTAGAACATTGCCGATGCTATTGCAAACTTCACAAATATCTCCTTTGATACAAGCACAGCAGGATAATATGAATATCCAATCAGGGCAAATACCAGTATCATATACCCCGCCTGCGCTATACTTGAATATGCCAGTATACGTTTAAGATTGTTTTCCATCAGGGCTGCCAGATTGCCGTATGTCATTGTAAGTATTGCGAGTATTGCGAAGAAGAAGAACACATAATTGTAATCAGGTATAAAGCCCAGGAAAAGGAACTTTAATAATATCATATACGCAACCAGCTTGCCTCCTGTGGAAAGAAAAGCAGAAACGGAATTGGGTGCCCCATCGTATGTATCTATTGCCCACTGTTGCATTGGGAATATGGCAATTTTGAATCCAAATCCTATAGTTATAAAAACCAGTGCAAGCAAAAGAGACCTGTTAAAATCTATTGTGGTAATAGCGTTGAGGTTGAAAGTTCTTGTAGAAAGATAGAAAAATGCGATACCCATAATATTGAAAGATGTCCCAACTGTGCTAACCATGAAATATTTTAATGATGCTTCAAGATTCCTTTTTGTCTTGTTGTATGCCGTTAAGATGTATGTTGCAATGCTTACTCCTTCGAATGAAATGAACAGTATTATAAGATTGTAGGTGAATGCAGCTATGATCATTGATAGTGCTGTGAATAGCAATATAGCATAATAAACATCAAATCTCTTCTTAATATCGTTCATTGATGGTATAATTATAACCATTATAGATACCAGGAATATTAAAGCCCAGTATGAATCGAATGATGATATGTTCAGCGATGATATGCTGTAATTTTTAACCTGGAACAGTATTATAAAAAATGCAACTATCATTATTATAAATGTAAACCCGCCGAGTATTTTTTTATTATCCGTTTTAATGCCAGCTGCCAGTGTTATAAAGCCCGCAAGCCCCAGTAAAATTAGTGCGTAAAGGTATTCATAATTCATATTAATCCCCCCAGATGAGAAGCATATGCCGTCAGTATCTTAAAGAATAGTGTTGGATATACGCCGAGGAAGATGGTACATACCATAATGAAAAACAGTATGAGAAACTCCTGTTTATTTACATCCCTGAGCCGCCCAAGCCTCTCGTTGAAATATCCAAATATGGTTCTCTGTGCTGCCCATATGAGAAATGCTGCAATGACAATAAGCCCAAGTACAATAAACAGAGTATAAAGGCCTATGCTCTGGAATGCGGATATGGTAACTGAAAATTCCCCGATAAAGCCTGCAAGAGAAGGTAGTCCAAGCGATGCCAGCATACCGACCAGCAGGAAAGATGATAGGATTGGCAGTTCCCTATTCAGGCCTCCGAGCTCATAGATCCTCGATGTTCCTGTCCTTTTATAAACCAGTGAAAGTGAGGCAAAAATAAGTGCCGCAACGAATGTATGTGCAATTATCTGGTACATTCCACCAGCCAGATCAAGCGTTCTCACATAGCCAGTTGACAGCAAAGCAGTTCCAAATGCAATAGTTATAAACGACATCTCCGCAGCGCTTCCATAGGCTGCCATCCTTTTAAGGTCTGGCTGGAACAGGGCAGAAAATGCGAAGTATATTATGCTTATAAGCCCCAGAAATATTATAAAATATACGAGATATTTTGGGAAGAGCCCGGCTATAGGGTATAATATGCCCAGCAGGCCATATCCACCCATTGCCACAAGCCCTCCAGAAAGCATTATAGTTCCGGAATAGGGTGCATCGTAATATGCATCTGGAAGCCATACATGCAGCGGGAACGTTGGCAATTTTATCAGGAAAGCCAGAAGAAACCCGAATAGTATAAAATAGAAAGCATATGTTGGAATGCCAATTATGAAAGCCACATTCATAAGGTCACCAATCTGAAATGTAAATATGCTGGTTTTCAGGAAGTAGTAAGTAGAAAGGGTAAAAATAGAGAGCAGCAGAAACAGTGAACCAATATGCGTATATATGAAGAATTTCAACGAACTTTTCTCCTTATTTCCTGTACCATACTTCCCTATAATGAAGAATACCGGTATCAGGACAACTTCCCAGAAAATATAGAAGAACAGGAAATTGCGTACCATGAATAGTCCTGCCAGTCCGAACCCTGCTGCCATGAAAAGGCCGTAGAAATAAGCTCCGTGTGATTTGCTTCCCATTAGGATCGAGAACATAGTAATTAACAGTGCAATGATGACAAGGAGATCAGAGAATCCGGTTAATCCAAGGGAGAAATTAATATTGATAGTGATTCCGCTGGTGCTGAAACTCGTTAATAGCACATTATAATATGATATTACTCCTCCGGTATAATTCCTGAAATCGAATATTGAATATATAATGAAAAACACTGTGAGTATGCCCAGTGAAACCAGTGAAACTGATTTTGAATGCTTTCCTGCGAAGAAGCTTAAGCCGGTTAGTATAAAGAATA
>JAJZWN010000099.1 GCA_021846695.1 Thermoplasmata archaeon | reverse complement strand
ACGTATCTCTTCCTGAGAAGCGGTTTTATCTACTCCCAGTATCTGATAATAATCTCCTGACATTTTAACTCATTGGTTTTCTTTATAGTCGGTATTAACAGTACTGTCATCTGATTGCTGTTCGTTATTATTCTGTTCCTGCGAGGATCCCTCTTCTCCCTGCTGTTCAGACTGTTGTTCAGATTGTTGCCCGGCGCCCTGATCTGGCTGCTGCGCCTGAGCCATTTTAGTGTAGACTTCAGTCATTTCCTTTGTTAAGTTTTCTGTAATCTCCTTTACTTTATCTACATCTTTCTTCTCAACAGCATCCTTCAGGTCTTTTATAATGCCCTTTATTTTATCCTTTGTTTCGTTGTCAAGTTTGTCCCCTGCTTCGTTTATTGTTTTTTCTACAGTATATGCCAGAGATTCACCGTTATTCAGTGTTTCTATTGTCTCCTTTTCTTTCTTGTCCTCTTCTGCATATTGCTCAGCTTCCTTTTTCATTTTTTCTATTTCATCCTTGGAAAGCTTGTTTGAGGCACTGATAGAAATACTCTGGGATTTGCCGGTACCCTTGTCTTTTGCGGAAACGTTCAGTATGCCATTTGCATCGATATCAAATGTAACTTCAATCTGTGGGACTCCCCTTGGCGCAGGTGCTATTCCTGTGAGTACGAAATTTCCTAGAGAAACATCATCTTTAACAAGTGGCCTTTCACCCTGGACTATATGAATCTCGACAGATGTTTGCATATCAGCTGCAGTAGAGAAGACCTGGGTTTTCTTTGTTGGTATTGTAGCATTGGCATTTATCAACGGAGTCATAACTCCACCAACAGTTTCTATGCCAAGTGTCAAAGGAGTTACATCCAGAAGTACAATATCTTTTATATCTCCCATCAGCACTCCTCCCTGAATTGCAGCACCTGTTGCAACTGCCTGCATCGGGTCAACACCGCCTTCGGATTTTTTGCCAAAGTAATCTTCAACATATTTTTTGACATATGGCATCCTTGTAGGTCCGCCAATGAGTATAATCTTGTTTATATCACCCTTTGAAAGCTTGGCTCCTTCAAGTGCTTTGTCCAGAGATGCTGCAGACTTTCCGACTATTGGCGCAATAAGTTCCTCCAGCTTTGCCCTGGTAAGTTTAAATTCCAGGTGCTTCGGGCCGTCCTGAGTGGCTGTTATATATGGAAGGTTTATATCTGATTCCAGAACTGTAGACAGCTCTATTTTTGCTTTCTCGGCTGCATCCCTTAACCTGATATATGCAGATTTGTCTTTCCTGAGATCTATTCCTTCCTTGGATTTGAAATCATCAGCAAGGAAGTTAACTATAGCTTCATCCATATCACTGCCACCCAGTTTTGTATCACCGGATGTTGACATAACTTCAAAAACTCCCTGGCCGAAATCCATCACTGTAACATCAAGTGTGCCTCCGCCAAAATCGTAAATAAGTATTTTTAAAGTTTCGTTGAGCTTATCAATTCCATAAGCCATGCACGCAGCGGTAGGCTCATTTATAATCCTTTTTACATTAAGCCCGGCTATAGCCCCGGCATCCTTTGTTGCCTGTCTCTGGTTATCGTTGAAATATGCCGGTACAGTGATAACAGCATCGTTTACCGGTTCACCGAGAAATGCCTCTGCATCTTTTTTTATCTTCTGCAATATAAATGCTGAAATCTGCTGCGGCGTATATTCTTTTCCGAATATTTTATATTTGAAATCTGTTCCCATTTTCCTTTTGGCACCGTATATTGTTCCCTCGGGGTTAAGGAGAGCCTGTCTCCTTGCAGGCTCGCCTACCAGTAGTTGTCCGTCTTTTGTGAACGCCACATAGCTTGGAAAAGATTTTCCGCCCAGTGATACGCCCTCTGCTGCTGGAATGGTTTCTGGCTTTCCAGAAATAACAACAGCCGCTGCCGAATTGCTTGTACCTAGATCTATACCTATTATTTTACTCATTTTATTTCACCTTTTTGAAACTATTACTTTTGATGTTCTTAGAACATCGCCATTAAGTGTATAACCTTTCTGAACCTCTTCAAGAACGGTTCCATCCTCCCCCTGGTCCAGGACACCCACAGCCTCTTCCAGATTCGGATCGTATTTTGTCCCTTTAACCTCAAGTACCTGCAATCCATGTGATTGAAGTACTTTTAACAGCTGGGACCTTACCGGCTCCAGTTTTGGGTCGTGGGCTATACCGGCATCGAGTGTATCAAGAACAGGCAGGAGTTCCTTAATGAGATCACTGCTAGCATTTTTTCTGATGTTTTCTATTTCCCTTTCTTTGTATTTTGAATAGTTTTCCATCTCTGAACGCTGGCGCACATAGAGGCTCTTGTAGTCATTGAGATCAGACATCGTATCTGTGTATAACTGTTTATATTTCTTCATCTCTTCCCTGTCTTTCATTTTATTTCTCTTCCTTACCTGCTCTATATCGAATTCAAGGGGCCTATTATATTCTTTATGGTTCATCATAAGTATATTTGTTCTTCTATATAAATATTTTCTATATAAGTTTTACCCTTTTGGCATTATTTATTAAGTGGCATACTGTTGAAATGTTCGTATCCCTTATTTATTACTGGAACCCATGCCCTGCCATCATAGATTACATTATCGCCGTTATATGTTTCGCCTATGCAATGGACTTCTATATTTTCATGTGACATGGCTGCCATAAATTCTTCAAGGGAATTTTTTTCAACTGTAAACATCAGTTCATAATCTCCGCCAAATGACAATGCTATGTCGCTGACTGAAAAATTGGAGATGGATGCAGCCTTTTCAACATCCCTGTCAAATGGTATTTTATCACCGTATAGTTTAAAGCCAACGCCAAAGTCAGTTGAAATTTGATGTATAGAAGCGTAAACCCCGTCTGATAAGTCCATCATAAATTTTGCCCCGGAGGCACTAATTTTTATTGCTTCATTAATCCTTGGCTCAACATCAAGCATCTTTCTGATTCCCAGTTCACGGTTTATTCCATACATGTAATAAATATATCCGGCGGCCGATGACCCTAAAGAATTTGTTACCATCAGAAATTGCCCGGGTTTAATTTCTGATCGCCTTCTTATAAGTTCCGGCACCTGTTTCCCTATTATAGTACCGGCTGCTGTAAAATCAGAACCTTCTTTTGTATCGCCACCAATGATAGACACATTAAACTTGTCCAGCTCGTGCCTCACTCCCCTGTAAAATTCCTCCAGATAGGAAATATCATATTCAGGAGATACAGATAAAGAGATAAGGAAACCTGATGGTATTCCGGCCATAGCTGCAATGTCGCTCAGGTTAATTGCCGCAAAAAATTTTCCGGCGAGAAAAGGTTCTGCGCCTTCTGGCAAATGGGTTTCCCTTGTTATAAGATCCGTTGATAACAAAGCATAATAATTGCCAAAGCCTATAATTGCACAATCGTCCCTGTTGTCAAGATTTTTAGAGCCATCTTCAAGGGTTTGTATTATTTTTCTCTCCCCTAAATCTTTTAATTTCAATATTTCTCTTATAAATTTGTTTAATTTAAAGTTTGCCCTCTAAATTTTCTGTGTGGAATTAGCAGTTTAATGGTAATGCATTGTTGTTAAAATTGGAAAATTTTTATATGTGATAGATATACTCTATCATAGGTGATAGAATTTATTAATAATATGGATACCCTGAGAAATGAACTTTACAATAATTCCAGAGATATTATCAAACTACTTGAAGAAAGGAGGGAAATAGCTGGTAAAATTGGGGAATGTAAGGTTGCCGGAGGTCTGAAAATAAGAAATCGGGAGAGGGAAATAGAGATATTAAAATCCCTTTCATACGATCATTTCACTGAATTTGTGTTGAATTTGCTTTTCGAGTTTTCAATAAATTATGAAGTTTTAAATAGAAAC
>JAJZWN010000019.1:14569-22855 GCA_021846695.1 Thermoplasmata archaeon | reverse complement strand
CGGCGAGATTTGAACTCGCGACCTGCTGATTACGAATCAGCCACTCTTCCTGCTGAGCTACGATGGCTTGAGGTAAATAGCAATTCCTGATGGGATTTTTGGATAAAAATATGTTGATTTCTGCGGGAATATTACGCCATCCAGAGCCATTTTCAGGAAAACATCCTTCTGCCATGGCGGTATTATAATGGCAAAGTCGCATTCATGCATATCCACCGCATTTATGGCATCTGTGGTATTATATATATACCCTATTTTTGTTTGCATGTTACTTTTGTTAATTCCCAGCACTTCCCCGAATAATATCTTATTTACTATTTCAGTGGATACTTCATACTTGCTATCCATTACCTGGTCAATTGCATATTTTTTAGGTACAAGCTTATAGAAAAGCCCCCTGCTATAAACACGAATATTATTATCTTCCACTATTGTACGTTCAACAGTTACGTCAAATAAATTTTCTATTTTAGGGATATTCTCCTCAAAGTTGGTCCTGTAGACAAGCCTGTCTACTCCACCAATCATTAATCCATTGTCATATATTGAAGTTATATATGCCATGGCATAATTCCAGAAACTGTCTCCTGTTTCCTTTTTTAAATCCTTTATTGCCTGTGTACGGTGGTGCCCATCCGCAACTATCCCCTGGTCATTCTTTATGGAATCTTTCAGTTTTTCTATTTTTTCCTGGTCTTCCAGAAAATAAACATAATTTTCCACTCCACTCGGCTCCTCAAATTTGAATTTTTCCTCAAGGTTGCTGGCAAATCTCCTGACCATTTTATCAAACCCATTATCTGGCACAACAATGAAAATTGGCTCCGGCTCCCCGTTCAGTGAGATCATTACATTTTTTCTTTCCAGAACCTGTTTTTCAAATGTACTTTCATGTGCTTTCAGGCTACTATCTATTTCCGCAAGCGATATGATGCCGTACCTTGTAATAATTTCCTTATTAATGTAAAATACCTGTTTCAATATTATTATAATATCTTTCCCGTAAGGGTAGATAACATTATCGCCAATCCATTTTTTGATGAGTTTTTCCGGTGTTAAACTGGAATTTCCATACTCCGGAAGGCTTAATGCTGTAATGTTATACTTTGCAGCCCGGAGCTTTTTTTCCTGTTCAATTGTTATTGTGTCGAATGGAGGCGATACTGAATCTACTATGTTTCCTGAGAATATATACGGTTTGAATTCTTTAATATTCATTGCACCACCAGCAAGCTCTTCAATTTTTCCATATTTCCTGAATAATGTTCATCTCCACCGGGAGTTTCCATAATCATAGGTATATTATTGAATGTCCTGTCATTTATTATGTTTGAAAATCCAGCATCTCCTATGTATCCATTCCCAATATTTTCGTGCCTGTCTTTTTTAGAGCCAATATCAAACATTGAATCATTGATATGCAATGCGCCTATATGGCCTGTAATACCATTGGATCTCAGTGAATCAATAGATTCTTTGTAGCCATTTTTCAAATCATAACCCCCAGCAAAGAAATGGCATGTATCCAGGCATATGCCTATCTTATTTTTTGATAAATCCAGCATTTTTCCCATCTCTTCCGATGTTGCTGGAACCGTGTTTCCTTTGCCAGATGAATTTTCTATAAGCATTGTCACATTTCCTGTTTCCAGTGAATTTAACAATTCCATAATCGAATTTAATGCAATCTCCCTGTTGCTATTGGAACCTGGGTGCAGTACCAGCCTGTCAACTCCAATTCTATTGCATACCTCTATCTCATATTTTATGTCATCCATAGACTTCTCAACCAGTTCGCGGTTTTCTGAACCGAGGTTTAAAAGATATGTGGCGTGTACAACCGGTTTTGCCATATGGAATTTCTTTACTCCATCCCTGAAATTTTCCACCTCTTCTTCAGTAACAGGCTTATATTTCCACTGGAGGTTGCTTTTAACAAATATCTGGAATGTATTGAACCCAAAGGCAGCAGCCCTCTCCGGTGAAAGCCCGATACTTCCTGCTATTGATACATGCCCTCCAACTAATTTATCAAAATCACCAAAATCACATTTTGACTTCATCATTCATCATCATGTTAATAAATTGCAGTACGTGCAGGGAGAGTATAGGGTTATCGGTGTAACCGCAGGCATCCAGATCCGCTCCTGCCAGCATTGCACGTGAATCGTCGCTTGCAACATCTGTTGCTATGAGCCCTTCTTTTCTATGCACCTCTGTGTTGTGCGGAACCCTCTTATTCGGCGGTGTAATAAAAACCACTTTTACACCCCTTTTAAGGGCATTATCGATATTTTTCTTTAACTCACTCCTTATTTCCCTTATTCTCGGTGTTGCAATAAGAATTTCACGCTCTGTCAAATCGAACATCTCGGCCATTTTATTCATTACCTTTGACCTTCCATAAATTGTGAAAACAAGTTGCGGGTCTCCCTTGGATGGAAGCACGTCCTGCAGTTCCCTCAAATCATCAAACAGTTTGTTGACGCTGTTTATGAAGTTTTCCCTGATTTTCCCCATATCTTCAGGTTTAAACATTCTGGGGCGCCCCTCTGTTTCCCTGGCAAACCCCCGTGAAACAAGCGATTCCATTACTTTATATGCAGAAGTTCTGGGAATCCCGGCCGTATCCGCAATAGTATCAGCGTTTGCCACACCATGATATACTAATGAGGCAAAGGCCTGTGCTTCATAGGACGACAGCCCAAGGATTTTAAGCATATTTGCAGTTTTCATAATATGTTCTGGATTAGCTTCCATAACTAATTAATGCTTTATTAATTTAAAACATTTTCCTTTTACCACTAAATAACAGCAATATTTAATCCGGAAAAATTAATTCTTTAGAATATGAATAGGCCATTTAATGGCAATATTTTAACGATACACCGGGATAATTTAAGCATAATTATGCCACAGGTATATACACAATAAAATCCTTTGATTTCAGTAATATTCCGTGATAAAATCAATAATATGAATAGATAAAAGATATAAAACATGAAATACTATTAAAAATATGAATTACATAGAATCACATTTTGAGAATATGCTATCCGGCAAAAAAATCATAATAGCAAGTTCTGCAAGCATTTCCATATACCGTATTCCTGACCTTATAAGAGACCTCAAGCGTGAAGGTGCTTCTGTTGTATCTGCAATGAGCCAGCAGGCTGTTTCCATGATAGGGCAAACAATAATGGAATGGGCTACCGGAAATCCTGTGGTTACTCAAATAACAGGAAATATAGAACATATATCAATGTTTGATGAAAATACAATACTCCTTGTGGCACCTGCATCATATAATACCATAGGAAAAATGGCCAATGGGATATCTGATAGCATCCCTTCCCTGTTTTTTTCCTATGCACTGGGCCATGGAAATAAAATAGTTGTTGTGCCTGCAATGCACAGGGATATGTTTGAAAATCCTGTCAATAAGGAAAATATTGAGAAATTAAAAAAACTCGGAATTCTGGTTGTTGATCCGGAATTCGATGAAACAAAGGCAAAGATAGCAGACAATGACCGGATAATTGATTACGTTTGCAGGTCTATTTATGGCAATGCCCTGAATGGCAAGAATGTTCTGATAATTTCAGGCAGGAGCGAGCTGGCAATTGATCCTGTAAGGGTAATCACAAACAGGTCATCGGGATATACAGGCTACTGGCTGGCCCGAAATGCTTTCAGGCTCGGTGCCTCAATAATTACCTATGTAGGAAATTCCGAATATAACATTCCCGGCTATGCAACATATATGGAAAAATACAATCTCCGTGATATAATTGTAGAAATAAACACATATATCAGCGTGAATAAATATGATTACATAATTATGCCCATGGCATTAATGGATTTTGACATGAAGGAAAGCAAAACAAAACTTGATAGCGGGGCAGATCAGAACCTGGTTTTAACACCACGCCCTAAAGTCAGGGACAGGATAAGGCAAATGGCTCCGGGTGCAGTGCTTGTTCTGTTTAATCTTGAAAGCGAAAAATCCTATAATAGCAAGAAATTTGAGAAATCAGATCCAGATATGGTGGTGCTTAACAGCTTTGATAAAAAGCCATTCGGGGATACTAAAAACGATTACACAATTATTTCAAAGGGCAGGAAAGAAGAAATAGAGAACGCAGACAAGGCTACAATCTCCCTGGAGATATACAACAGGATAAAGGATATGACACGCGATTCTGGAGAACCCGGGATGAATTCACTTGTACTTTGAATATTAAATGGCAAAAATTAAATTCAAAGTATTCATATAATATTTATGCCCTTCATCATATTCATTGATTTTGATTATTTTTATGCACAGGTGGAGGAAATAATGGATCCGTCTATAAAGGATAAGCCTGTGGTAGTATGCGTTTATTCCGGCAGAACAGAAAATAGCGGAGCTGTCGCCACATCCAATTATATTGCAAGGTCCATTGGAATTAAATCTGGCATGCCTTTGCCACAGGCAATGAATATAGGAAAGGATAAAGCTGTATTCATACCTATCAGGAAGGATTTTTATAAGGAATTTTCAGACAGGGTTATGAATACAATATCAACCTATTCAGACAAAATGGAAATAGCCAGTATTGACGAAGCTTACCTGGATGTAACCGGTGAGTGCACTACGTTCCAGGATGCAGTTAAACTTGGAGAAGAAATAAAGGAAGAGATATTCAAAGAATACGGTATGAAAGTTTCCGCAGGTATATCAATTAATAAGGCCATAGCAAAGATTCTCGGTGACATGGCGAAACCTGATGGGTTAAAATATATCGACGAATCAATGGTTGAGGAATTTCTCAATACCCTGGAGGTAAAAAAAATACCCGGCATCGGATCGATCCTGTCAAAAAAATTAAACGATGCTGGCATAAAATATTTGAAAGATATACTTGGTGCAAACCGCCAGGCAATGATAGAAATACTTGGCAATGCCAGATATAATTATCTGGTTGAAATCGCTGAGAACCGTTATAATAGCCCTGTTGAAGAAAGAATAAGAAAAAATTACGGGCGTTATATAACACTCCCGGAAAACACAAGGGACACAAATATAATAATGCCACTGCTCCGGAAAGCCGTTGATTCCGCATTCAGCAAAGCGCCAGGGCTTCCGGGCGAGATATCTGCTATCGGGATAATGGAAGACCTTAATATTGTTTCCCGCTCTTATACAGGCGGAAGGATAAGCCTGGAGAGCGCATACGGTATTGCCACCGGCTTAATGGGAAAAATACTGGAAGCAGACAGCAGAAAATTAAGGCGTATAGGCGTAAGGATTGGAAAAATGAGCTCAAATGAAAGCCTTGATAATTTCTTCTGAGGGGATAGGTAATATGCAGGAATACTGGAATCCGGGAAGATATATTAACATATATAATATGCGCATGGACAGGCTTAAGAGAGACTCCTTATTCATGAAATTAAAAGAAAATGATCCATTCGTGTATGATTTAAGGGTAGAGAATGGCATGGTAGAACTTTCTTATTTCCTGAATATCAATAAATATACAACAAATGCCATGGGAAAATATTTTTTTACCTCTGATATAAATTATCTTCAGGAAATAAGGTCATTCGATTTTGCAGTATACCTTATGGAAGGTGAGCGCTACTGGGAGGCACATGAGGTACTGGAAAATAACTGGAAGAACAGCTCCGGAATAGAAAAACTGACCTATCAATACATTATTCTACTGTGTGCAGCAGGAGTGCACATGCAAAGGGGGCATGATTCAGTATGCAGGAATATAATTCTAAGGGCAAATAAAATGAAAATCCTGAATACAATGGGCAAGCTTGATATTTCAGGCATGCGGAATGAAAAGTCGAAAAATCCATACGCAGAATTAAGCGATCTAGTTTTTCATTACAGTTTACAAAACCCTTAAATTTCATTTATAAATCACCGTTCTGTTTCATAAGCCTATTTAAACAGGGATTGGCACTCCCGCTGCAGTGACCCGACTGCGCGAAGTGATAATAAGATGGATAAAGTAGAGGATAAAAAACGTACGTATATTCTTGTCAGTGTTTTAATAGGAATGTTGATGTCGGCAATAGATACAACAATAGTTATACTGGCATTGCCCACACTTACAGTTGACCTCCATGCCCCTTTTATTAATACCATATGGGTTATACTGGTGTATCTTCTTGTTCTGGCTACATTGACAACACAGATGGGCAAGCTAGGCGATATATTTGGAAGAGGCAGGATATTTAATGTAGGGTTTATCATTTTTATAATAGGTTCAGCAATGTCAGGAGCCTCCCCTACTATTGACTTCCTCATTTTTTCACGTATAATACAGGGATTCGGCGCAGTACTGCTTCAGGCTAACAGCAACGCCATAATTGCAGATTATTTTCCAGCCCGTGAAAGGGGTAGGGCATTTGGCATTACCAGCATGGGATGGAGCATCGGCGGGGTCCTTGGAATTGTCCTTGGTGGAATTATAACCACTTTCATAGGATGGAGATATATATTTTATATAAATGTGCCAATAGGCCTCATAGGGTTTTACATAGCATCAAAGTACATAAAAGATAATAAAAAATCCAGTACAAAGATTGATTATACAGGAACGGCTTTAATTGTGGCCATGCTGGGGCTCATATCATATGGTGCCATTGAGGTGGCTTCAGTTGGCGCAAATTATTTTAATCTTGCACTGGTAATAATAGGGCTTATAATAATAATTCCCTTTGCCATTCTTGAAAAACGCTCAAAGAGCCCTGTTATAGATACACGGGTTTTCCAGAACAGAAAATTATCCATGTCCCTTGCTGCTGCTACACTCCAGGCAATAGGCTTTTTATCAGTAATTTTTATTCTTATAATGTATTTGCAGGGCGTAAGGGGATTGACACCATTTTACGCTTCCCTGGTTCTGGTTCCAGGCTATCTTCTATCCAGTTTTCTGTCACCTAAGATGGGCAAGCTTTCAGACAGGATTGCACCAGGGATGCTTGCCGGAACAGGCATATTATTAATGGCCGCAGGAATAGTTGTTTACCTGTTCCTCGGCGTATCGACACCGGTATATGTGGTAATAGCAGGGTCTATAATAACCGGGTTTGGCGGGTCCATGTTCTGGCCATCAAACACAAGCTCTGTCATGTCCAATTCGCCGAAACAGCTTTATGGATCCTCTTCCGGGTTGTTGAGGACGCTTACAAATATAGGCACATTGATGAGCTATGTCATTGCCATTACAGTAGCTGCATCCACAGTTCCACGGTATGTTACATTCGAAGTCTTCCTCGGCGTTGACAAACTTCAGGGCGGGTTATCCAGCAAGTTCATAGTAGGGTTGCATTACGCCCTTCTTGTTTCCATGATTGTTCTGGTTATGGGGGCCCTCATGTCATATATGACCGTGGCAAGAAAGAAGAAGGCAGCTTCAGTTGAAACCAACTCAGGAGATAAATAATTTTAATTTATTTTTCCCTCTCCTGGAGTTTTCTCCAGTCAACTTTACCCGTTGCAGTTTTCGGCAACGATTCTATGAATTCAACTATTCTTGGATATTTATAACCACCTATTTCCTTTTTAGCCCATTCAACTATTTCCATTTCAGAGATTTTCTTGTTTCTTCCTGGCTCCCTAAGAACAACATAAGCCTTGACCTCTTCTCCATTTCTTGGATCAGGCGTGCCGACCACACAGGCTTCCAGTATATCCGGATGTTTTAGCATTAAGCTATCCACCTGGGCTGGCCACACTTTGAAGCCCGCACGGTTTATCATTCTTTTTAGCCTGTCAACAACAAAAAATGAGCCTTCATTGTCCATATATCCAATATCTCCGGTTCTCAGGTATTTTTGCCCATCGATATCTACAAAAGCCTGCATGGTATCAAGTGGCTTATTTAAATATCCGGTGAACAGGCTTGGCCCCCTGACCACTATCTCGCCTGTGCCTTCCTCTACAGGGGTTCCGGTTTCTGTGGAAATTATTTTTGCATCATAGCCAAATTGCGGTATTCCAATGCACTGCAATTTCCTGTGTTCCGGCGGATTTATGTGTGTTTGTCCCATGGTTTCTGTCATTCCATAGCCTTCTACAAAAGGAATATGAAATAAATCTTCCATATTCTCTGCAAGGATTTCTGGCATTGCTGCACCCCCGCCACCGATAAAACGCATGGAGGAGAAATCTCTATTTTCAAGGTTCTTCTGGTTCAGCAGGTCAACTATCATCGGGGCTACAGATACAAAATGGGTTACCCTGTATTTTTCAATTGCTTCTATTGCCGCCTCGCTATTCCA
>JAJZWN010000019.1:0-14231 GCA_021846695.1 Thermoplasmata archaeon | reverse complement strand
GCTCTTTAATGTAATCCTTGAGCAGGCCGCATATTACAGGAATATTGAATTTTTCATGGAGGTCCCATGGCACCTTTAAAAGTTCAGCCGTGGTAATTACCATTTTTAAATTCGTATCTCTTGCAATATACTCTGCAGTTTCCATATCCAGTGCCGGGCTCATCAAAACAATTGTGGCTCCGGATCTTGATATGGCAAAAAATGAAATTATAAACTGGGGGGAATTCTGCATCATTATTCCGATTCTATCTCCTTTTCCAAACCCCATCATTTTTATATATGTAGAAAGATTTTTTACGTTCTGCCATAGCTCCCTGTATTTTATTCTATTTCCATAATATACCAATGCATTTTTATTCCCGTATAATCTGGATGGGCTTTCCAGCATTTCCCATATGTCCATTTCAGGATAATCTATTGTAAAAGGTAGATAGTAGGGCCAGATATCAAACCATTTCTTTTTTTCCATGGTTATTATAAAATTAAACTATATTTAAATCTGACGCTCTTCCTGTAAATGAAAAATAGGTATGATACCTGCTGGCTGCAAAAACATTATTATAAGATATATATCATTTTAATAGACTATAGTTTCCCCGGATAAAATTAAATAAGGCATCATTATAAATTATTATGTTAATGAGTGTGGAAAGCTATAAGAATAGCCTCAATGATGGAAGAGTTGTATATTACCGTGGAAAGAGTGTGGAAAATGTGGCTGCACATCCTGCCCTTGGAGTTCCTGTCAGCCATGCATCCGGCATCTACCGGCTTCAGCAGGACAGCAAATATGAAAATATAATGTGTTTTACAGACAAAAAATCGGGAAAGGCAAGTATATTCTATAAAATACCGCAGAATACGGAAGACCTGGTTGTACGGCATAAATTAATATATGAAACTACCAGGCTTGGCAGGGGGCAATTCAACATAGTAAAAGCCATCGGGTCAGATGCCCTTTTTGCCCTTATGTATGTTTCCAGGAGGATAGACAGTAAATATAAAACAGATTATTATAACCGGGTAATGGCCTTTTACAGGTATGTAGTTGAAAAAGACCTGAGCCTTTCGCTGGCACAGACCGACATGAAGGGGAATCGCTCATTAAGGCCATCGGAACAGGAAGACCCGGACATGTACGTACACATAGTAAAGAGGGATAAAAATGGAATATATGTTTCAGGAGCCAAGGCACATACAACCCAATCCATAGCATCAAATGAAATTGTAGTGATTCCTACGAGAAACATGACAGAAGCTGATAAAGATTACGCTGTTGCTTTTGCCGTACCTGCAAACACCAAGGGGATTACTATGATTGCCCGCCCCCTGAAAGAAACTGAAACAACAATGGATGATTCCCTGTCGGTGATAGGCAGGGAAAATATAGAAGTTGAAACCATAACAATATTCGACAACGTATTCATTCCAATGGAGCGCGTATTTTTGAATGGTGAATATGATTTTGCAGGGCTCCTGGCCATGATGTTCCCCACTTTCCACAGATTCACTGCAATATCTTACAGGGCTGCAATGGCAGATTTCCTCATTGGCACAGGTAAACTGCTAGCTTCATATAATGGAGTTGATGATAAATCAAACATAAGGAGAAACCTTGCAGTGCTTATAAGCTATAAGGAGACATTAAAGGCAACAGCTATAGCTTCCTCATATAGCTGTACATATGATAAGCAGGCTTCTCTTGCAATACCGGATATAATCTTTACAAATGTGGGAAAATTATTCGCAAACGAGAATTATACTGATGTTGTAAAGAATATAGTTGACATAGCCGGAGGGCTGGTTGCTACTATGCCTTCCTACGAGGATTTTGAAAATAGCAATGAGAAATCCTCTCTGATGAAATACCTTGCAGGAAGAAAGAAAGAAGAAACAATGGAACGTGTAAGGCTATTCCAGACACTAAGAGAATTTATATCGTCTCTGGGGAGCCTCTATCTGGCAGGAATGATTCATGCAGAAGGTTCCATTGAGGCAAGTACTATGGAACTCTGCAGGTCATATGATTACTCTTCAAGTATCGATCTGGCGAAATTTGCCTCAGGGATCAATGATAAACTGGAAAAGTAACTGCGGCTATTTATAGCGCCATGTCCCGTATACTATTCTGAACTTCCCGGGTTTCCAGTGCTATATCAATATATCATTTTTTATAATTTATCTATTTTTCCGTGCCTTCCGTTACCTGCAATAAACTTTTGCGCACCATCTTCAACTATTCCACTATCTATGGTTTTCTTCCCATATTCTGCTTCTATTCTCAATCCCTCGCAAAGAGGCCTAGATAACCCTTCAAGCAGGGCTAAACGATCGTTCAGCATTGTAACGGCAGGATACGAATCCATAAGTTTTGCTATTTCCATGGCTTTATCAAGGCTTTTTCCATGTTCTGTTACGTAGTTTACAAGCCCTATAGACTTTGCCTCATCAGCAGATACCAGCTTGCCGGTTAAAATCATGTCCAGTGCCCTACCCATGCCTATTATCAATGGAAGCCTCTGAGTCCCACCATCTATCAATGGCACCCCGAAGCGCCTTTCCAGAAATCCAATCATTGAATCAGCATCAGCAATCCTTATATCAGCTGTCAGTGCCATTTCAAGCCCTCCGGCTACGCAATACCCTGATATTGCAGCTATTACAGGTTTTACAATTTTCATTCTCGTAAAGCCCATAGGCCCGTTTTCCCCGAGAACTTCCTGAGACATTGCCTTTGCATCGTTCAGGTCAGCACCTGCAGAAAATATGCCATTTTCACCTGTAATAATGGCTATGTGCTGTTCAGTATCTATATTAAAATCAAGAAAAGCATTCTCAAGCATCTTTGAAGTTTTATAATCCACAGCATTTCTACGGTTATACCTGTTTATGGAAATAATAGTTATATGCCCATGCTTTTTAATATTTATTTCACCCATAAATATTCAACATAAAGAATTTAATATTAATTTAACTATTTCGAAAAATATAGAGTTTTAAAAAGCCTTTTATATTCTGGTATATTATTAAACTAATGAATAAATTCGCTATTGTTTTCATTTCAATTATTATGGTTCTCTCTGTATATGGTGGGATTTACATGAACAATGGCACTAATGCACATTTAAACAATCCGGGTGTTTCGCCAGCCACGGTAAATCCAGAGTACCATTATTCAAAAGAACCGGCTCCTATGGGCATTGCTGATTATGGAATTGGGCCCGGTGGAACCTCCAGTTCCTTCAATTCAACAGCATTCACAGGTATTGTCAACATCACAGATTTAAAAACCTACAATGCGTCTATTTCCATTTGCCCTGATAATATGGGAATACAGTTAAATTTGATTTATAGCTTTCAAAACGGGAATTCTACCTATTATTACTGGGTTCAAAATGTGGCTGTGCTGAACACTTCCAATCGGCAGGTGGTGTTTGTAGACAATGTCTGGAATTTTACATCTACAAATGCAGAAATGCATAACAGTACAATGCATGGCAATGGGACATTAATGAACAGCAGTTCCGCGCACCTTTACTATTTTGCATCCGATAACGGCACATTCAGGTCTTTCAGTTATAGCAATATCAAGCTGAGAAGCGTATCCTATACTGCCAGTGGTTATCCACACATATACATGGAGTATAATGATGGAAATGGATGGAAAACCTATGATACCTTAAATTTCACCTTCGCTTCCAGTGTGTCCCACAACTACGGGTTCATAGTTAACGGGCAAAACCTTCTTCCCAATAATTCATATGCTGATGCGGGCTTAATTCTGGGCGGTCCGGGGAACTCGACCAATACCAGAGTTATACAGGCAAATCTGACAATGGGATTGGAATACTGGAACGGGCATAATTACCAGGTTGTATCCAACGCTTACAACCACGGAAGCGATACGGCAGAAGGCGTTTGTAATGTATCGGTATCCTATAATTCTGCTTCTATGATTCCCATGGCACACATAGAAACCGGAAACACTACTCCCGGCGAATTGTATAATTCAAGCAATGTGGCGGTATTTAACTTTAAGAGTACTGTTAAGAATACTTATATAAAGTTAAATGGAAGCAGATATAATTTTACGGGGCAATATCTAAATTTAACCCTAAATCCCGGAACGTATAACTTTACATTATTTTCCAAATACGGGCAGCCAGTTTATAGCAGGAATTATACTTTATCGGCTGGAGGATATTATAGTTATACCTCCGGCCCATCATACAATGTTACCTTTACAGAGAAGGGTTTGGCTGCCGGTACTGAATGGGGCGTGCAGGTCAATGGTAATGCACTGTATTCAACTGGCAATAACATTACATTCGTTCTGTACAACGGCACGTATAATTATACCATTCCTTCGGTAGCCGGTTATTCAATAACAGGTGGCTCAGGCAATTTTACCGTAAATGGTGCAGATAACAGTATAAATATAACCTTCGTACAGAATCCCTCCCCTGTAACATTGTATAATTATATACAGGATTATAAAATAATTATAACTATTGTAATAATTGGAATTGTTGCTCTAATTGCAATCGCCGCAATAAGGTCAGAGCATAATAAAAAATAATAATATTTTGATCAAATAATTTTTATGTTTCAACTTCCAGCAGATCATCTCCGGGAACTATCTCTGCGTTGATATCCCTAAAAATTTTTGTCACTTTACCTTTTGCCTTTCCTTCAACTTCAACGGTTACTTTGCCCGCCATAATCTGGCATACCGGGGTATCTTCCTTTATAGAATCCCCAACTTTTACATACCACTGTGTTATTATAGCTTTTCCAAGGCCCTGGACATCCCACAATTCCGGAACTTTTATTATCACTTTTTGAACATCTCCATAACTCTGTTTACAATTTTCTGTGTGTCCGGAAGCCAGTATTTCTCCATTGGCTGGCTATAGGGCACAGGCACATCAGGGGATACAATGCTTTCAGGAGCCTTATCAAGTTTCCCGAAGAGGGCATGGCTTACAGCCGATGTAATTTCCGATGCAAGCCCGAATGCAGCATAATCTTCATCAGCCACAAGCAGTGATCCGGTTTTCCCGACAGACCTTATAACAGTATCAGTATCAAGCGGCTTTATGCTTCTCAGGTCAATTACTTCAGCGTTAATTCCATTCTCTTCAAGCTCCATTGCAGCTTCCATTGCCATATGCACCGTAGCGCCTATACCGATTATTGTTATGTCTTTTCCTTCCCTGGCAATTCTGGCTTTTCCTATTGGGACAGTATATTCTTCCTCAGGTACTTCGGTCACTGTAGATTGTGGATATGGCATCCATGGCAATCCCAGAAGCCCCTTATGAAACATATAGACAACCGGGTTGTTATCTTTTATTGCAGATACCATCAACCCTTTTGCATCATAGCTGTTTGAAGGTACCACTACCTTAAGCCCGGGAAGATGCCCGAAGAGTGAATACAACGTTTGCGAATGCTGTGCTGCATCACCATAGCCGCCTCCAACAGCGGTGGTAATGACAACAGGCATATTTACAGTGCCGCCAGACATATAATGGTTTTTTGCTATCTGGTTCATTATGGGGTCAAGTGTTACGCCGACAAAATCTGAAAACATCAGCTCAACTATAGGTCGCTTCCCGGCAGCAGCGAGTCCAGCAGCCGAGCCAATAAATGCTGATTCGCTTATTGGAGTGTCCCTTATACGTTCAGCCCCAAATTTTTTAAACAGGCCGGTTGTTGCCCCAAAAATTCCGCCATATTTTCCCACATCTTCACCCATATAAAGTACATCTTTATTTCCCTCCATCTCCTGGGATATTGCCTCTGAAATTGCCATGTAAACCGGAAGTTTTCTGCCCTTTGTTGTGGGTTCTATTGAATAGTCTACAGGAGCATACACGTCATCCATGGAGTCGCTTCCCACCGGAAGAGGGCTGTCTTCTGCAAATGCAAATGCCTGGCTTATTTCTTCCATAGCCGAATTATTTATCCTGTCGTCTTCGTCCTTTGAGATAATGCCCTTCTTAAGCAGGTCGGATTCCATTATCTTTATGGGGTCTTTTGCAAGAAGTTCCTTTACCTGGTTCTTTGGCCTGTATACTTCAGGATCACCTTCGAAATGCCCGTAGTACCTGTATGTATCAATAGCAATAAGGGTAGGCCCTTCCCCGCTCCTTGCCCTCTTAACAGCTTTTTCTGCCGCTTTATACATTTTTACAGGGTCATTATTTTCTATATAAACTCCTGGCATTCCAAAACCATCGGCTCTTATAGCATCATTTTTAATGGGTGTAGAATCCTTTGTTTCCACAGATATTGCCCAATCATTGTTTTCTATTACAAAAATTACGGGAAGTTTCCATAATGATGCAAGATTTAATGATTCAAGGAACATACCCTGGTTTAATGAACCATCACCTCCAAATGCCACTGCAATGCTGTCTTTACCATCGAGTTTCGATGCCAGGGCTGCTCCAAGTGCAGGGGGAAAAGATGAACCTACAATTCCGGCACAGGCGAAATTAACCTTTTTATCAAAAATATGCATATGCCCACCTTTTCCTTTGCTTAACCCACCATGCTTTCCCATTATCTCCGCAGTCATCCTGTTCAGGTCTACTCCCTTAGCTATGGCAGTATGGTGTGGCCTGTGTGTGCTGTAAACAAAATCATCATTCCTTAGCAAAACCGACATCCATGCAGCCGACGGTTCCTGGCCAGCCGAAAGATGCATTTCACCGGGAATCTTCCCGGCTGCAATGTTAAATAGTGGTTTTTTATCGCTGAGATAGATATCGCGCAATTTTTCTTCATATTTTCTGATCTTTATCATAGTAGAATATATCGTTATTAAATCTTCATTTTCTTCACTTTTTTCCAAAAAATCACCTAAAATATAACCTTATATGTATATATAAGCGTTGGCATTGAAACATATGTGCGGTAAAAATTGATATATATTATATACATCCCATCACATGGAATTTAAAAAAGAAATAGAGGTCAACTCGGACAGAGAGGATATCTGGGAACTTATAAAGGACTATAAAAGAATTCCTGAATTCTGGCATGGCACCAGAAGCATTGAAAAAGAAGGAAATTACTATATGGTACAGTTTGCCTTTCCTGGAAAGGGGAAAATGCAGCTCAAAGAAGATGAAGATAATTTCATATTAAGTGAGAATTACTTAAAAGGGCCATTCACTGGAGAAAAAACAACGCAGCTCTACGGTAATGATCCTGTAAAAATAGTGTCTGTATGGAATATAAAACTTTCACCGATGCTGAGGGCATTCTCAAACAAATTACAGGGGCATTTTGAACAGGGGACGGAGGACGCATTGAAGCGCATAAAGGATTATTTTGAATCATCCTAGAGCTTAAAATCCATATCATATTTGTGCTTTATAAATCCCTGGCAGCAGTCAAGGAATACTGTATGCCCGCACACAGGGCACGCAGAATAATGCCTGTAATTATAACAGCTATCGCATTTGCAGCTTTCATCCATACAATCTTCGCACATGTGTTATTAATTAGACTTTATTATTAAATTTTTTCTCTCTTATACCCCTATTACAATACCTCTTAGAATCAACATATTGATTTATGAAAGGGCAATATTGCGTTACATGGAAACATATGGCCTAAAAAGGATTCTTGGATTGCGGTCAGCCATAATTATTAATTTAGGGGCGATAATTGGCGCAGGTATATTCGTAATTATAGGCATCGCTGCGGGGAAGGCCGGCCCGGCAATTATAATTTCTATCTTTGTTTCAGCAATCATAGCTATATTTACGGGGCTGAGTTTTTCTGAAATAGCCCAGCACATATCCAAAGAAGGCGGCGTTTATGAGTACGCAAAAGAATCATTTGCCCCATCGGCCGGATTTATAGGCGGAACAATGTGGACATTCTCCAATATGATTGCCATTTCAGCAGTATCATTGAGCACGGGCAGTTACATTAACTCCCTTTTTCATCTTCATATAGATCTCATAGTTTTTGGAATTCCTATAATCATAATGTTTGCAATCCTGAATATGCTTGGCATAAAGAATTCTGCAAAGACCTTATCTATTCTTGTCGGGATAAATATCGCAATACTGATTATTTTTGTAGTTTCCGGCTTATTTTATTTTAAATTAACAGATTTTTCTAATTTCGACCCTCACGGATTTACCGGGATAATGGAGGGTTCTGCCCTGATATTTTTCGCTTTTACAGGATTTTCCCGGATAACAACTATTGGAGATGAAGTTAAGAATCCTGAAAAAAATATACCGAAAGCCATTATCATTTCCATAATTATATCATCTGCCCTTTATTCTATTGTAGCTGTAGTGGCAATAGGATTAATTCCATCATCCAATCTTGCATCAGCTTCAGCGCCCCTCTCAGCCGCAATAGCAGTTTTGGACAATCCCTATATTCTTATAATTGTAGCTATAGGGGGAATCACTGCAACTGCCGGTGTAGTATTAACAGGCATACTGGGTACCAGCAGGGTGCTCTACGCGATGGGAAGGGATAGGGAAATACCCGGTACCTTCGGCAGGATAGATAAATTTGGGACGCCTCTTTATTCCATATTGCTTTCTATGGCGATTAGCTTATTATTCGTTTATTTTGTTGGCTTTGCAACAATAATAGAAGCGTCAAATGTATCCGTGCTCATAGCATATTCAATAATAGATTTTTCAGCAATAATGCTCTGGAGAAAGGTAAAAAGAGAAAATCCCAAACATATGAGGGAACAGAAGTATTTTTTTATCATACCACTGATAGGCATGGCTACAATATTCATTACGATCAGTTATCTTGGCCTTCATGCAATAGAAATAAGCCTTGCAGTTCTGGCGCTGGTTTCAGGTATTTATGGCATAAAGCATGTCATGGAATCCGGAGGCTACATCAGGAAAGCGAAACAAATAATTCCAGGATATAGCAAAGTAAGGTTGTTTGGCAGGAGCAGGCAACAAATTAAAAAATGAGTATGTGTTTAAAGCAATTCAACTGATTGGTAATAACAGAAATATTAATAATTCATATGATAATTATACATAGGTTTTTATGGCAAAAATAACATTTGAAAATGGAAAGTGGAAAGTGCCCGATAATCCGACAATTCTGTACACAGACGGTGATGGCATAGGCCCAGAAATCATGGATGTAACGAGGAAAGTTGTGGATGCTGCAGTTAAAAAGGCATACAAAAATAAAAAAATAGAGTGGAAAGAAATTCTTGTAGGGGACAAAGCACTGAAAGAGAAAAATGATCGTTTCCCGGAAGAATCACAGGAGGCAATAAAACAATACCGTGTACTGTTAAAATCGCCGCTTGGAACACCTATAGGTACTGGTTTTAAGTCAATCAATGTAAGGATAAGAGTTATGCTCGACCTTTATTCAAATATAAGGCCTGTTAGTTTTATGAAAGGTTTAGAAAGCCCACTCAAACACCCCGAAAATGTAAATTTAACCATATTCAGGGAAAATACAGATGACCTTTACACCGGAATTGAGTATAAGTATGACAGCAAAGAGGCTGCTGAAATTAGAAAATTTTTCAAAGACAAATTACAGGTTGATATAAGCGATGATTCCGGAATTGGAATAAAGCCTATGAGCAAATATAAAACCCAGAGAATCACAAGGGCAGCTGCAAAATTTGCAATTGAAAACAACAAAAAGAAGATCACCATAATGCATAAGGGAAATGTAATGAAATATACTGAAGGTGCATTCAGGGAATGGGCATACGAAACCCTTCAAAACGAATTCGGCAATTATACATCAACCGATGATTCAAGTAAAATACTTGTAAATGACATGATAGCTGATAATATGTTCCAGCAGATAATAACAAGGCCTGAAAACTATGAAGTGATATTAGCTCCAAATATAGATGGGGATTATATTTCTGATGCAGCAGGTGCATTAATAGGAAATATCGGGACTCTAGGCGGCGCAAATGTTGGAGACGATGCAGGAATGTTTGAAGCAGTGCATGGAACCGCACCGAAATATGCAGGGCAGAATGTAGCAGACCCGCTGGGATTGATAAGAGGAGCGCAGCTTATGATTAAATACCTGAACTGGCACGAAGCATTTGATGTGATAGAAAAAGCTATAGGGGAAGCTATAGAGACAAAGAAAGTCACAAAGGACCTTGCTAAATTCTTTGATGTTCCGGCAATGGGGACAAAGGAATTTGGTGACTCGCTTGTGAAAATTATAGATGGGCTTTAAGCCATATTTATAATTCCCTATTCATTTTTTCTATAGATTTTTTATAATTATAAAGTAAGACCAATTCAACCAGGAACAGGAACCCGGCTATAGCAAGTACCGTTAAAGTATCATTTAGGCCTATGCCAATTTTCAGATTCAAATATCCTGTAGCGATTTTTATTATAATCACCGTTACCCCATAGGAAAATAATACTTTTCGGTGTTTCCACGTAAACCGCTCATAGTCAGCCTGGCTTAATACGGTCATTATAACTCATATTTTTACACTATATAAATAATATTACTCATATCTATTATGGGCTTTCGAATTATTTGCAGAATAAATTTATCTCTATACTATGATACAATGTATAAATATGTAAATTTTATATGAAAAAATCTTTGAGTATTTATCAATGATTTTATGTATGTCGAAATTAATTTCATTTTTATAAAAAAAATAACGAAATTCATAATTTTGACGAAAGTATTAAATAAGCTCCCTGTATCTATTGTTATGCAAGATGTAGATAATAAAGTTTTGGGAAAGCGTACCAAAACTGGAATGAGACGGGGAATGAGCACACATGAAGCCATTATGTTTGGAGTGGGCGGAGCAGTAGGTTCCGGTATACTATTCGCAGCTGCAGGTGGAACAGGATATGCTGGCCCCGCAATTATAATATCATGGATTATTGCCGCGATTTTCATTATCCTGGTAACACTTCCATTTGCTGAATATGCAGCAATGTTTCCCAGATCGGGTATAAGTGCAAGGGTAGCATATTACTCATACGGTTCATATGGAGGATTTATGTCAGGTTGGGGGCTTCTTATCTGGGCTGCAACAATACCTGCTATAGAAGCTGTTGCAGTATCAACATATGCATCTTTATATTTCCCATTCCTGTATGATTCCACAACGGGAGTCCTTACAGGCTATGGAATACTGCTGGCAATTCTGCTTCTGCTGGGATTCTTTGCATTGAATATGGTGGGCATTGCCAGATTCGGAAAATTCAATAAAGTTCTAACATGGGTAAAGATTGGGGTAGTTGTTGCGTTTATCGTAATACTTCCAATGTTTATATGGCACTGGGGCAATTTCACATCTGGCCTCGTAGGAGCGAGCAGTGCAGGAGGATTTGCTGGATTCATGCCATCAGTTGGCGGTTTATTCATCGCAATCCCTGCCTCTGGAATATTATTTTCCTTTGGCGGTTACAGGCAGGTAGCTGATATGGCAGGGGAAGTGAAAAACCCGGGCAAGACAATGCCTAAAATTATAGGAACAGTACTGGCAGTACAATCACTTTTATATATTGCAATGGCAGTGGTAATAGTAGGGACAGTTAGCTGGGCAGGATTTGGAATACAGACAGGAGATTGGAGTTTTGTAGCGGCCCTGGGATCTCCACTTTCCTCTATTATACATGCTAATATAATTCCAGGAATGACCGTAGCTGAAGCAGACCTCCTTGGTGGAATGGTAGTTGTATTCTTCTTATTTGCCATATTCTCGCCTGGAGGCACCCTTGGAGTATACCTGACAGGAGCAAGCAGAATTATATTTGGGTATTCAGAAGAGGATGCACTGCCTAAAGGATTTAGAAAAACAACAAAACACGGTGCACCTTACTTTGCATTGATACTCGCACTGGTCCTAGCAATTATATTCCTTCTTCCGTTGCCTTCATGGTATGCACTCGTTGATTTCGTGGTAGTCGCGGCAGTGGCAAACTTTGCGGTGGCATCAATTTCACTTCCTGTACTGAGAAGATTGTATCCAAATGTGGAAAGGCCATTTAAAATCCCGCACCCTATGGCATGGGCCTTTGTCTCATTTGAAGTTGCAACTTTCTTAATCTACTGGGCAACATTCCCAACAACACTTTACGCACTTGGCGCCGTGCTTGCAGGTTCAGTTGTATTCATATACCAGGCCAGCAGAAAGCATTTTATGGGACTGAATATTCGTAACTCTGTTTGGATACCTGTATACATAGCAGGAATGATAATCCTCTCCTATGTAGGCGGAACACCAACCGGAGGGTTGAACATAATAGCATATCCATTTGACTATGTGGTTCTTGCAATATATGCTGCAATATTCTTCGTGATAGGATTAAAGAGTGCACCGAAAGAAGCTTTAATATCTGCCGATGCGTTGCTTGACACCACAAAAGAAGTGGATGTTGAGGGCGAATACTAATATTTTTTTAAATTATCAATATTCATTTTTTATAATTTCTATATCTACTTTAATTTTGTTTCCTGTAATTTGATTGATGTTTTCTATGGATCTTTCCTTAATGGCATCCAGGAATATACTATCATAGTTTATTATCTCCATTACATTCAATACAGTATTTGCATGGCTTATTCTGGAAATAATTTCATCCGGGTATCCTATTTTTTTCCCGATAGATGCCAGAAAATCAAAATTGACGGAACTCTTTGAAGAATGAAGGTCCATATTGTTATCTGCCAGTTTTGATATTTTTCCGGGCATTCCTGCAATTATAAGATTCCTGATTCCTGTGTCCACCGCCCGTTTTACAGAAAAGCCAAGGAAATCACCGATTTCTATGAACTGTTCTTCCTTAAAATCCGGGAACATTTTATGCACTGCAGTATCACTTCTTCCACCTGTGCTGAAAACGAGAGTATCCATACCCAGGCGGGAAGCAACCCTGATTCCCAGCACTATTGAGGCTTTCCATGAAGAATCAGAGAACGGTATCACTATGCCCCTGGTGCCCAGTATAGAAATTCCTCCAAGAATTCCAAGCTTAGGGTTGCATGTTTTCTTTGCTACTTCAGCGCCACCGGGCACGGATATTGTGATTTTCAGCCCATGTCGAATTCCATAGGACTCCAGCACTTCTGTGGCTGCAGCACGGAGCATTTTAAGCGGAACAGGATTTATTGCTGGATTTCCGGGCTTTATTGGCAGTCCCTCTTTGGTTACTACTCCAACACCATTACCACCGGTAATTTCTATACCTGGTTTTTCTGAATATTCAACTCTGGAATAAATATACAGGCCTGTGGTAACGTCCGGGTCATCCCCCCCATCTTTCTTTACCGATGCTATGCAATAATTTTCATATATTTCGGGATTTTCAATTAAAAAGCGGGCAGTTTTTTTAGCCGGCAGGTTAATCTCAACATAATCAACAGTTTTCCCTGTAACCATCATGATCAATGCTGCCCTGGTAGCAGCCGTTGCACAGGCTCCGGTGGTATAACCGTACCTCAAGTTTGTCCTGTCAGGATTTTCAATATACATGTAAATACACGACCATTGCATTAAATATGGAAGCTGCCACTGCAGACCCCCCCTTATTGCTTAAATTTGTAATAAAGTTTCCCTGAAATGCCAGCAATCTGGATTTCATTTCAAGGGCGGAGACAAATCCCACCGGAACACCGATAACAAGCCTGGGAAAGCATATGCCAGCATCAATGGAATCAATCAATGCTTCCAGTGCAGTGGGAGCATCGCCTATAACATATACGGCTTCAGGATTATCCCTGCAGGCTCTGGACATAGACAGGTACGACCTTGAAATTCCGGTACGTTTTGCTTCCATTGCAATATCTTTATCCCCAATGTAGCATTTTTTATTGTTATATCTTGAAATTCCGGACATAACCATATTTATATCTGCAATGACCATAGTTCCATTCTCAATTGCAGATAAAGAATCCTCAAATGATGATGAGAATACCATGGATTTTCCAATTTCAAAATCTGCAGTGGCATGCACAACACGGGTAATTATACTGGATTTAAGGGAGTTGTCAAGCCCCATATTTTCCTTTATAAAGGTAAAGCTCCTTCTGTAAATTTCTGCCGGGCTAAAAGTACTGGACATATCCTATTTTATTCCATAATGATTTAAAATCTTTGTTATTTCTAATGTTGTATGCCCTGTATTCTCCCAGCTATAGTTTTTCCTGGAAATAATTATTATATTAATTCCAAGGGAAAGGGCTGCCAGAATTTT
>JAJZWN010000098.1 GCA_021846695.1 Thermoplasmata archaeon | reverse complement strand
GATAAATTACCGAGCTGGCGTTCCCTGCTCTTTATGGATTTTCTCGCTACCAGAGAAATAATGGCCAGAGAGGCATTTATAGCGAAAAACAGTGCCCACATTAAGATTTGTGGATTAAATAGATATGTCAGGAAAATTGTTCCCACAAGAGGCCCCAGTGGAAAAATGGTTCCAATAATTGAGGAACTGAAACCGAAATATTCTCCCCTTTTATTGGCAGGAGATATCCTTGATATTGTTACTGAAAGGAATGGATTGCAAAGGCATTCTCCAACAGTAAGCATCGCAGTGTTTCCAGCAAGCAATACCAAATTTCCTGTTGACGCAAACCCCAGGAAGGAAAATGCGTAGAGGATCATGCCCACAGAGAAGCTCTTTATATAGCCAAATCTTTCCCCTATCGAATTAAGCCTGAACTGCAGCAGGATCACAACAAGCGCATTCACACCATAAATCAGGGTTATATAAAATTCAGTTATGTGCCTGTAGGTCTCAAGATATAGTGGAAGGGTTGGCATTTCAAACTGGTCAGCAAACAACATGGATATTGCCATAAATATAGAAACGGCTACAAGGAGCCTATCCCTGTGCACCGTAAACTTCTTTTTTATGGTATTCAGCTTCTCCAATACTCTGTTTAGCGATTCAGGCACAAACCGGTAAAATATGTAAAATTCAAATATTGAAGCTATTACAGGAACTATGAAGAATACATAGGGCGATATCAATGACATAACACCTGCTATAACTAAGCCTATGCCAACCCCTGCATTTGCAGCCACGCGGATGAGGCTGAATGCACTTAGCCTCTCCTGGTCAATAGACATATCCGTTGTTATTGCGTTTATAAGGACGTTCTGTACAGAAAGAAGAGTTGTTGAAGCAACAGTCTCAATGATTATGTATATGAGTTGCAGTTCCCGGTATGCCGTATAAAATAAAAGAAAATATGTTATGGAAATAAGAATGGGGATAATAAGAGACAATGTTCTTCTCCCTATCCTGTCCATAATTCTTCCAGCAAGTATATTGAATGGGAAAGAAATCGCTGATGAAAGAAAGAATATCACCCCGATAATAAGGAACGGTGTATGGTAAACGGATGAAAGGAGTAGTGTTAGGACAATCCACACTGGATATCTTGTTGCACTGCTTAGCAGGGATACCAGAGCAAGTATCTTTACGGTTGGGGTCTGCTTTCTAATTTTAGAGAATGTTCCGCCAGCACTCATTAACTTTGAAATTATTGTCATTTACCCACCTTTCCCGTAATTACTCTTAATTACGTATACCGCCACACTGTTTCCTAAATATAAATTAGCATTGCTGATAGATAATATAGACGGCAAACTGGTTATAAAAACCGGCACACATCGCTACTGCCTATCTCAATATATTTTTTATTCCCTCCTGTTCTTTCCGGGAACATAGTAATGACTTTGAAGTATTTAGACTCTCCACCTATTACGGCAAAATCGATACTAAAATATAATCCTTTGTTAGACAGATTCTGCAAATACTTTTATTTCCCGTTTTTTTCATCCTTGAATAATGCGAATGCAGGTTTATCGAAAGTAAAATTACTTCTACACTGTTAAATTTATAAGCAAAAAACTAGTTCGTACAGGTATAATCGATACTCATTCACAGAATTTTCTATATTATAAATTAAATTTTTCATATAGCAGTGGCCTTCTTAAATCAACAGAATTATAGACACAATTATTTATGAAAATGTATTATTCCTGTAATACAATATGCTTTCTTTCAGGCCTTTTTATAAGAGTTACAATCTTTCTAACATTTGTTCCTATATACACTGATTGTGGAATCATTGCAAGAATTATAAATAGATCTTCGCGGGTTATAAGGTAGTTCTGGTTAAATAAATACCCTTCTGTTGTGGGAAATGAAAAAATCATTGCAAATCCAAGTAATATCATTGTAACCAGTGGTTTCCTCCCATCCTCTCCCCTCGGAAAAGCCATCATAATTGGAGGTATAACTGAAAGATATAAGAATATCATATGCCCGAATATCAGTAAACAGAATATCATTGAGAGGGTAAATGATGAACCTAAAATTTTAATAATATCCCACCGTTCTCGTTTTTTAAGTTTTCTTTTTTTATATTCTATTACTTTTTTAGTCATATAATGTTAAAAATAAATCATTATATTTAAATATTATGTCATTTGATAATAGAATATCATTCATAATTTGTTATAAATATTAATTATTCCCTGTATTTTTAGTAAAATAAAGAGAACAGCATTGCTGAAGTTTTGCTATGTGCATTATATAATTATATAGGCCATATCAGGTGCATTTGCCTGATTCCTGGGCTTTATCCCTTTTCCATCAATTCATACTGATTTTTCTTATCTTGCATAGCCTTTACCAATAATATTACTGAATTTACCCGTTTTGATAAAAAATACCGGGAATCAGAGACTGTTGGATTTTAATCCCGCCTTCTAAGTCTTTTTTAATTTCGTTTATTTATAACTCTATCTTGATAGAAACTGTTTTGATTACCAGGAGTATTCCATCTATTTCATTCCTCTTTTTTGTACAATCAGAAAAATTAAATCTGAACAATTAATAAATATATAACAATACAATCAAAAATTTACTGATAATGAAATAAAATTTTAAATTGACCGGAGACCCATTGACAATTTGAATCATTAAGCACAGCAATTACATTTCCGCTATTTCATGAGGGAAGTACGTTACTGAGTTTTTCCAGGTACTGTGGCAGTATTGGCTCATCAAGTTTCCAGATTATGCTCACAGGGTTGCTTCCAGTATGCCTGACATGACGTACCCGCCCCAGGAATACATACGGAGAAGCGCCGAGGTCATTCTCCCTGTATTCCCTGGTAAATAGTAAAATTTTATGTTCCTGGCCCGTCTCGCCAAAATATCTTCTGGCCGTATCTGAATCCGATGATACAGTACTCTGTGTTTGCCAGTGAAACTCATTCTCATTAATTGCATAATCCTTATACATAGTAGTGGGTGAATATGATTTTTCCTCCTTGTGAACGGTAACAAGCAAGATATCTATCTTCTTTTCCTTAATATATTTCACTCCTTCACGCATGGAAGCCGGGTCCATAATATCCAGTGCTCCAAGAATTTGATTTCTCGAATACTCACTGTGTACATGAAGTGGAATATCACCATTGATATTTTTAGAAGATTCAACAAAGTTAATTGTTGATAATAAATATAACAATAGGTCTTTCAACTCGGAAAACAGAACGGGATATGTACTTATTTCATTGAGTGCATCAAGGGAATTGGCATAATTTAGCTTCTCCGGTGGACTGTTGTATATTGTGAAATAAAACATATTGACCATCCTGCGCTCTGTTGCACTTAACTCTTCCCATGTTTTATTATTTTCTTCCAGAGTTTTTTCTATGAATGAAATCCATGAATAGGAATTGATCTGGCAGATTCTTTTGAATGCCCCTGCCATGGTTTTTTCTATATCTTCATTAAAGTTATCTATTACTCCTGCATTGGCGCAAAGTCTGGAAAATGTATTTTTCGAGTATATAATTTCCGGGGTTATATGATAATATTCTAAAAAGTTTTGAAGTGTCAGGGGAAGGCCTGAATGGGCTTTAAAATTCCTGATCTTTATAACCAGCCCTGATGAAGACTGGAAAGATTTTTTTATATTTTCCAGTATATATTTTTGAGCCTTTTCTTCCAGTTCAATATAACAGTCTCCAGGCAGGTATGAAAATCCATTGGTAATCTCGTTCCCTGGATCCATATAGCCGTCTTTCAAAAGAGCAAGGTATTTCTCTGTAAAATTATAATTCTGGTTTGCCCTCCCAATAAAATCTAACACTGTGAGGCAATCTTTCCCATCAAAAAGCCGTAGCCCACGACCCAGTTGCTGGATAAATACTGTCAGGCTCTCTGTTGGCCGCAGAAATAATACTGTATTTATTTCCGGTATATCTACGCCTTCGTTATACAAATCAACGGCGAAAATTACTTTAATTTCACGATCCCCTCGCAA
>JAJZWN010000097.1 GCA_021846695.1 Thermoplasmata archaeon | reverse complement strand
CGGCACCTGCATAGATATAAAAACTCAATGCAGTAACATGTTAATTTTGTCTTTTCAATGGTTTGTTTATATACTCTCGATCCTGTTTTTATAATATAAAAATAACATTATATAATTGCTTCAGTTCACCGTACTTTGTCTTTAAATTCCTTTTGTAATAGCCGTTCTTTATTCCGGGATTCTCTTCAAGGTACTGATCCTGCTCGAGCTTCATTATATTTTCAATCTTCTCTTTGACTGTCTGTGCTATTATGCTTTCTATATTCGATATGTTTATATTGTCATATTCCATATTTTATTACCTCCTTGTTGTTCGCAAGAGGTATTTCTCCCTGTTATTTAATGATCATTTCATTATTAACAGGGGGTTTATATTTACACATAATATTGTACACAACCTTTATATTTATTAAGAATATTTATAATAAATGAAATCTAATAATTTTTTATTGCCACAAATATTTTACTGGATTTTGTTTATAATTCTATTTTCAGGTGCTATTATTTCAAGGAGTTCCGTTATGTTTTCTGAATCATTTCATCAATTATTTGATTCTATTTCATTAACATTTAGCTATTATGTAAGCTTGATGATATTAAGGAAACCAAATAAAGAATTGAGCTATGGTTATCACAGGCTTGAGGGTATAAGTTCTGTTGTTAATGTCTTTGTTATTATTATAGGTATATTTATATCTGGTTTTATAACAGTATATGGTTTTTATTACATGATACCGGTAAATGCTTCATTGGGCCTCGTTATATCAATTATATCACTGCCATTTTTGATTATATCATTGTATTTATTAAATGGCATAAAAAATGGTGGCATAAATGAAAAATCAACATTTAAACATAATATTTCAGATACATATACATTATTAATAGTAATAATAACCATGATATTAATAATGGAAATAAAAAATATTTATTTATCTATATTAATAGATACATTATCATCATTTATTATAATATCTATTTTTATTTTAACGGCATATTCCATATTAAAAGAGAATCTTGCATATCTGCTTGATAAATCCCCTGATAATATAAATGAAATAGAAAATTATTTAAAATTGCAGTATCCTGGAATACACCATCTGCATGTATGGAAAATATGCTACCATATGACTGTTGCAACATTGCATGCAACTGAAAATGGAAATACAACACTAAATGAACTATCAAAGGAGGAGGAAAATTTAAACAAAATATTAAATGATTACGGTATAAACCATACAACAATACAATTCGAGATAAAAAAATAATGTATTAATTTTTGAATTTAAATTATTTATAAATATTATTAAAATATTTTATTTAAATAAAAATAAAAAATTTATGAATATGATATTACTTCGTCTATTAAATCTGCATTTGATAGTATCATTCTTCTGCAGCAGTACCTGTCAACAGCTAATTCATCAAGGATATTTGATTTTTCCTCTCCTATGGGCTCGTGGCCTGTTTCGTTTCTTATCTTTTTTGATTCCTCAACGAATTTAACATAATCCGAAGCAACAACTTTTCCACAGCTAAAACATCTTACCGGAATTATCATAATATCACCTATATGATTTCTGTCTAAGGGTCGTTTTGCAAAAGTATTGTCCCTATTCATAATGTTAAAATAGAATAGTAAAATCCTTACATTATGAGAAGAAACATTTCTGAATTGGAGCAGAGACTCATATTATTGCTCAAGAGAAATTCAAGGATGAGCGTAGTCGACATGGCGAGAGAACTGAATACAAGCAGACTTACAGCCAAGAAGGCTCTGGACTACATAGTATCAAGCGGAAGGATCAAGAAATTCACAATCTCTCTTGCCAATGAAGAAAAAAATATGGTTCTTGTATACATCGACAATTTAGAGAATATACCGAAAAATATTATCCTGGAACGCTTCTGTCTGATAGATGGATCCTATATGATAATCCTGTACTATGAGGATCTAATAAAGATAAAGAAGGCAAACATAAAAAGAGTTGAAATAGCAACCTCCAGAGAGTTGGATGATAATATGATCAGGGTGGAAGGCATCCACTGTGATTACTGCGGAAAGGAGATTAAAGATAATCCGATCTCGGTAGAAATAAAAGGAAAGACATATTATGCGTGCTGTCAGATCTGTGAGAGAGACCTTAAGAAAAGAAGAGAAATGATTGTCGAGGAAAATTCCAGACACCAGTAAATTCAAATATATACAGATGAAAAGACGCATGGGGTGATTCTACTTAAACTGTTCTCATAATGTTTAGTATATTGTAGTGTTCTGGACAGTTTGGGCAGTTATATTATAAATAACTGAGAAGAATTATTATAAATTACGAATGGGAGAAAGGATTCCGCCAACGGGAGGGGTCCGCTGTTTGGTGTGATTGAAAATGACCCGGTGGACAAGAATTCCAACACTTCGGAATTAATAGCTGTTGAGAAACAGAAAGTAGAATTGAGTAAAGGAATAGCAAAGGCTGCAGAAGGAAAATATCTCGCATTGGAGTTGAGCGAAGAAAAGGGATCTTGTCCCGATAATATGTGCCAATTGAAGACTGAAATCAGTGTAAGAATTCTCGGCAACATCAATGATCTATCCTCATATAAAATAATCAAAAAAGAAAAATTCACTTTGATCATCAGCAAAACTGTGTGGCTTGGCGTAGATAAGGGCAGGCAAGACATCCCCATCAGGAAGAGACGATTTGGCAACCGCAGCGTGAATGGATTCTCGCTAACCTACTGATAGCTCTATGTTCTTTTGTACCATCGTATAGAATAGTCATGATGTGTGCTTATAGTTATCCAAATTTACAGATTGAATAGAGCATCGTTTTATACATCTGCATAATTTTGAAAACATGTCTTGTGGATGTATGAAGAATTCAGGAAACGATATTGAAAGGCAACACATCCAAAGCCACGGTAGTGAGGAAAACTCCTCAGCAGATGATACTAAAGCTGCAATAAGCATGTTAAACGAGAGATATGCAGGAGGAGAAATCGGAAAGGAAGAATATTTAAGCATGAAGAATGAAATTTTGTCAAGGTGAAATAATGGCAACTGAATACAGAGTCAAATCAGAGCGTTCCTTCAACGAGATGTGTGACAAGATAAGAGAGTTTGTGCCTCTGAACGGTGTCTCAATATTATAATTGAGACAGAAACAAGAAATAATTTCAGAAGTCTGTTAAAATTTTTTTTGCACGTCTATCGAGTCCCGGTTAACCGATTACTGCTGGAAATCATGTATAATATAGAGGCATATGCTACAACCGTAAAAATGAATCCTAGGGACATGAGGAAAGAGAAGACGTTGTTTGTGAAGCCAGAGAACACGAATTCAAGCCCACCAATGCCGGCGGTGAGTATGGATGCGGATGCGACAGCGCTTAAGGCTGAAAGCCCGTAGTCACCCTCCATTGCAAATACAAAGAAAATTATCAAAGACACCAGTCCAATAAGAATTCCTAGCATCATGTGAACCATGAGTTCCGGTACGGAAAACATTACCCGCATCATTCCATACATGAAAAAATAGTTACCAAAGGATGGGAATACGGCAAAAAGATTCATCCACATCCCAATTATGAACTGAATGATAAGAAAAAAGAATTCCAGCAGTATCAGGTTCATACCTAATCTTGACATGGTGCCCATGCGGTTTCTTCTTGTTGTGTCATAATTCATTTTTTATCATCTCCTAGGTAGCCATGAGACAATGGCAGTTCTCATGGAAGGTGGCTCTTGACTCTGGCTTCTCATGCCCTCCAGGATTTCCTTCAGTCGTTGCATGCCTGCAGGCTTATCCCTGATGCTCAGGAGGTCGGAAAGCAGTGGAATTATCTTGGCAGGTTCCATCACTGGCCCGGACATACGCTTTTCCTCTATTATCGCAACATCGGCTATGATTCCCATATTCAGGAGCATGGGATAAAGATCAGAAAAAGTGAGCATCGCAGGCACGGGTTCTGAAGGACGGAAAACTTGCCAGATGTCTTTCAGGAAACCAAGCGGTTGGTCAACATGTATGGAGACGATGCACCGTTTGTTTGTGCATTTCTCCATGGAATGAATAAATTTCTCTGGATCACGGGAAAACTGTATAACGAATGACGCAAAGGTCA
>JAJZWN010000096.1 GCA_021846695.1 Thermoplasmata archaeon | reverse complement strand
CAGTGTGGATCAAAAGGGAATAAAAAACTTTAAAAAGCAAAAAATTAATTTTTCCATCTATTCTGGAAATAAAGAAATTGCCTACATAAACACGTTCAAGAATAGCCTTAACATCGGTATTGAAGATGCAGATTATGTTGCACCGGTGATAATTTACATTTCAGTTCTCTCCAGAAGATTGAAAACAAAATTTGGGCATATCTATCTTAGGGGCAAAGCAATGTCTATCGCGGGGTCATCGCTATACGGTTTAACCGGTATATTCTCCATGATGAGAGTTGGGATTAACCCGTTTATTATCTTTGCAGTGACCGTATCATCTGTAGTGGTATTTACCGTTGTTATAGCCCGGATATCCAAGAAGAATATATTCTGATTATTTACCATTTTTACTGCAGGTACTGGTTTATATATAAACTGTGTATCTTTTCCATTTGATAAATGTGTTATCTGTCGGTTCTCGTACCAAGATATACCAATTTAGTTTTCAAGGGCTTAGCCTGATTAAGTTCGGGAATGTTGCAATTACATTTCCATTTGCAATCCACTGTAATTATATGTCCTGCAGGCCAATGCGGTAAGCCTAAAAGATTACTTCTTGTGATGTGATGAAGCCATTTTGAATTAAAATTAACTATGGGATGTCCACAATTCATACATAAACCAAATTCAAGACTTCTCATCTTTAAACGCCACCCATTGTTTTATTATCATATTGATCCAATAATAACATATGAGGCTTTCTATAACCCAAATTCCGAGCCAATATCAGAATCCATTTAGTTTTGAGCAATTAGTAATATTGGTAATGTCCATTATCTAAACAGTTATTATAATTGAATTTTCATGGGTTTTTAGAAATTGCCATATGTAACGCGACTTTACAACTACTGTAAATTTAAAATATTTGTAATAGATATTATAATATGAAAGGGTATACCAAAGTATCTGCGAAAATCTCGGAAGAAGAAAGGAAAGAATTAAAAAAATTTGGGCTGAACCCTACAGTTATCATAAGAAGGGGCGTGCATGAAGAAATTATGAGAGCAAAGAATAAGAATTTAATTGAGAAAATGAAAAAAATAGTACCGATAATTTCTAAATTAAAGTTAGATGAAGTCGTATCAGACATTAGGGAGAATAGGGAAAGATAAACATAATTGATGCCTCTTCAATATTCAATCTTTTCCATGAAGGTAAATACGGTACACTCCTTGATGGTACAACCATTCCTCTTGCCATGTACGAAATAGGCAACGTTTTATGGAAGAATTATAAAATTAGAAATAGAATTTCAAAGGAAGAGGCAGGGAAATCTGGTACTATTCTATTTGAATTGCCTGATTCGAAAATAAAAGAGGTGCCATACGTAATCCAGAACTACTTGGTTCGAAGAACATCATAAATTGAGAAAATGAAAAAAAAGAGGTAAAGTGGGAATTCTACTATTAAAAAGAAATCATCAAGTAAAATTGAGTGCGTGATCAACTTGACTAAAAGCAATGAAAGGAAGATAAGACCTATAAAAGAAGGGGAGTATCTTTTATATAGTGACTTATTTGATCCCTGAACAATCTTGTCTCTGACCCCCTGTCCAAACAGAAAGAAAACTGCGAATGAATAACCTAATAAATCAAAGATTTCGGAAAGGTAGTCAATCAGAGGAGATTTTGAGAAAATCCCTAATATGAAGAGAGATAAAAATATTGGGGAGATGAGTATTAACTGAAGCTTCCTCTTAACAATTCGATTGAGAATGACATTATAGTCAATAGTATATTCGCCATCAACAAAGGAAAACCTGTATATTTTGATGAGTAATTCCTTGTCTGATTTCATAATATTGAAAGCAGATTTAACACAGGCAGCTGAAAAATAAACAAGAGATATCAAGGCAAACGAAATTGCAACAGTGCTATAGATACCAGATGGATGTGAGAAGAGATACCCCGATATTAATGCGAGAATAATCACTGAAATAACATTAAAAAATGCTCCAATAAGTTCGCTCCTTTTAATGGGTGTAAATAATGATGAAATAAACTTCATTACTTTTTGAGTGTATCTGTTGTTTTTGCCCTTAAAAGACTCAACATAAGCGGCTACCTTCTTAATATTATCTAAAGTGATCGATACATCGGGATTCAAAATTTCAGGATTTATATGTATTGTCTCTCCTCGGCGTTCCCAATGATATCCTAATGCATTGAGATTTTTTTCAACTTCAGTTCTGCCAGTAAATTTTATTCTCATCTGTTTGGAACCCCCATTCTCACCTCAACCTGTTTGCCTATCTCCCTTGTTATCTGGTTCAATTGTGCAACAATAAATTCTTTTCGGAACACTTAAAACATGTATAAGAAATATATAAATAAATCAACCGATTTTAGCTGGTAGGTTTTGCTGGAGAATGCCCCCATTTGTTATGGTTTTGAACTCTTTGCCGTTCACCTTGAGCATGGAACCCTGGGAGATAACCAAAATCCCATCAAGCCAGTTGGTGGCTCCTCTGACTCCCTGCAGTTCAGCCCAACTCATTCCCGTCAAAAGAAAAGATGTGAATATTCTCCTTTTGCCCGAATCCATGAATCTCTTATTATTTCAAACTCCATCGGTCTGAGGATCTTCGCCTCAAACTCCAATGATCTAACAATGGCTCTCAATGTATATGTTAATATACTGGCAAAACTTAACGCTTCCCATGGGTTTGAGTGTTGTGACCTCATTGAATCATACACTGAGTGTATAAATGGCGTTAAGTTTTACTATAAAAGTTAACTAATGACACCTCTGCAAACCTAATTGTCTCTACAATCCTCTATTGTAACATCTTTATCGGATACTTTTGACTGCTTGCAGCAAGAAATCTTTACATCTGGTTCTCCATTAATACTTTGAAATGATATGGTGATTTTGTATAACTCCCCTTTAATAGATTTTCCATAGAGGCCGATTGTATATTCATATTCCCCATCCGTTAACTCAACAATAGGAAATCCTCCTGCTAAACCATATGTTAACCCACCATAGTGACCTGGCAAAATTAAATGTCTCTTTTCCTTGTTGTTTGCATCATAATCATATACGACTGTACAGAGATTTAAGAACAAACGTTCACCTCTGGAAAGTGTTTCATAAAAATTATTGGTTGTCCACCTCATAAGTATGGTATTGAACCTTCCAAGTCTTGTGCCATCTTTCTTGATGGTAATTATCCTCGCATAGAGATTATTTACAGTTGAAGTAAAAGGAGTTATAGAGTTGAGAGCATTTATCCGATAATAATAATATTTTCTGCACTCACCTAACGCAATCGGGCCTAGTAACACGTTGTTAGATGGTTTACAGTCTTCTAAATAAACCAGATCATCTTCCTCGTACGATAACTTAATCTTGGGTTTGAATACGATGGGTATTATAATTTCTTTTATTAAGGCAAGGATTGAAAGAACTGTAGCCACAATACTTAAAACTTCTGCAAAAACCATGCTAATAAGTATTCAAGAGTTGCTATTAATTTTTGCTTCATTGATTGTCTGTTGCATAATCTCTCGTGTTTTATTCCCTTATATCATAATTTCTAGCAACTTCTTTGTCCTTACATCTGCTGTTATGGTTATTACAATAAATTTATTCTTTCTCCCTACCTTCTTTCCCAACTGGTGCCATGCCATCTCCAGCATAATAAATAATTTAGAAAACCTGTATGGTCTTCCATTCTTGTTCCTGTTCATCTCATCCAGTCCCCGATTCCAGTTATCGCTGAAATCAAAATCAAAATAGAACTCTCCCCTTACTACAAGTTCCTCATTGTATTCCTTCCTATTACGTTTATTAACCTTCTTTGCATTGTTTATTGGACTAATTACCAAATTGAGTTTTAATAGTTATGCAACACAGCATTAGATATCCAGTTTTAGAAGAGTTTCTTGAATAGATGAGTACCACCAAATACATGTAATGAGTCACCGAGACTTCGATTAAAGTTTTAAGGGAAAATTCTGTATCTAGCTACACGTATTATAAGGTAGAGTGCATATATTTTAGTTGAGTATAAAGTATAATACTTATGTATCAACACAAATTTATAGACAGAAAAGAAGAGATAGAGATTCTGGAGAAATCGTACTCCAAA
>JAJZWN010000095.1 GCA_021846695.1 Thermoplasmata archaeon | reverse complement strand
CCAAATAACTCTATGTCCAATTTTCAGAACCTTGAAAATACAGGTGCAAATATTTACTCTGGAAATACCACATATTTCCTCCCCGGAAATTACAGCATATCCATTTTACTGAATAACAGTTATAAAATTCCATCATCTGGAATTAATATTACGATTTTTGCTAATAATGGAAAAATAACTGTTGAACATATTAATTCAACATTATACAGGGTTAACGGTAATAAACTGACATTTAACGTTAATACAACAAAATTGTATATTGGCGTGATATATAGTTTTAACGGAATTTATAGTAGTAATAGCATAAAGGAAATGTCCAGTTATCAGCAAGGATATTAATATCATATAATTAGGAAAATCCTATTAATTCCCTGAAAAAATCTTATAACATTGTTTATAATAGAAAACTTATGATAACCTACATAACAGAAAGCGATGTAAAATCTAATTTAAAAATAGGTGAATGCATAGAGGAATTAAGAACGGCATTTATATCCTATGGAAAAGGCATGTCAGATACCCACTCAAGGGACAGGATAATGAAAAATAACAATATACTCAACACAATGCCAGGGTTTTATGCTGATAGGCATCTGGCAGGGCTCAAAACCTATTATTCCGGACCCTCTGGCATACATTTTGTTGTAATAATATTTAATACGGAAAGACCCGAAGATCTCTACGTACTGGAAGCAAATGCACTTGGCCAGATAAGAACGGGGGCGCTCACTGCCATGGCAACTTCTGAAATTATAAAGGAGAAAAACATAAATTTTACTCTCATAGGATCGGGATTTCAGGCTGAATCCCAGTTTCTCGCAATGAAAGAAATTTTCAATTTAAAACATGCATATGTCTATTCCAGAAATCAATCACATTCAAAGGCATTCGCTGACAAATTTGGAATAAAATCAACTGCTTCACTAGATGTCCTAAAGGAATCTGACGTGATTACCACCATAACAAATAGTAACTCCCCTATTTTCAACTATAACCTGCTCCCTGACATTTACCATATTAATCTGGCTGGTTCCAATTTTCCAATAAGAAGGGAGGCTGCTCCAGACGTACTGGACAATTCGGATATAATAATAGTAGAAAATCTGGAACAGGCAATGAAAGAGTCTGCTGAAATCATGGGTGTAAAGGATAAAAATAAAATTGTAGAGTTCAAGGATTATATAGTTAACAAAGACAAATACAAAGGAAACAAAACAATATTTAAATCAATGGGCGTAGGTCTGGAAGATATTGCAGCAGGATATGTTGTATTGAAAAATATGGGTTTGTTAAATTTTTAATATTCAACTATTTAGGTATTTGTTGCCAAAAGACCTTAATTAGGTATATATTAAATAGTAAAACCACATCAATATTAGATTTATATGGATGATGTGAAAGCAAGCATCCTGAGCGCTATTGGTAATACACCCATGGTACGGCTAAACAGGACAGGCTGCAGAAACATAGAAATTTATGTGAAGCTAGAGTATTATAACCCTAGTTTTAGCATTAAGGACAGAATAGCAATTGGGATGATTGAAGATGCAGAGCGGAAGGGCATAATAAAGAAAGGCGATACCGTTATAGAGAAAACTTCAGGAAACACGGGAACAGGCCTTGCAATTGCCTGTGCTGTTAAGGGATATCATTTTGTCACTGTCATGTCTGCTGGAAATTCAATGGAAAAGGCACAGATGCTTAAAGCACTGGGTGCCGAGGTAGTACTGGTTCCACAGCAACCTGGCGAAGACACGGATACGGTATCCAGAAAGGATAATGAAGCTGTAGAAAGAAAAACAGATGAACTGACTGAAAAACTACAGGCATACAGGCCAAACCAGTATATTAATCCTGTAAATTATCTTGTGCATGAATACACAACTGGGAGTGAAATAATAAAACAGACAGACGGAAATATAGACGCTTTTGTGGCTTACATTGGCACTGGAGGGACATTTGTGGGGATATCCAGTGCACTGAAGAAATTCAGGAAGGATATAAAATGCTATCCTGTGGAACCTGAGTCTGCACAATTTCTGGCTGGAAAACCTGTCATAACCACAAGACACAAGATTCAGGGTGGTGGACATGCCGTTAAGCCACCATACTGGGATGAATCTCTGGTCGATGGATACCTCAGTGTTACAGATGATGAAGCCATAAACGTGGCAAGATATCTCGCTGCTAAAGAGGGGTTATTTACCGGATATTCCGGCGGTGCAAATGTAGCAGCGGCTATGAAACTGGACGACTCAATGAAGAGAGGTTCCATAGTTGTAACCATTCTTCCAGATACTGGGCTGAAATATCTTTCGTCTGACCTCTATAAATTCGATGATTGAAAATAAATCTAAAATTTGGGAGTGTCAGAAAACCCTGGATATGGTAAAAATTCAAGATATGGATATTATTCCATTGAAGCATGAAAATCCCTATCTGTCATTTTTCTAAATATTTCTTCACCTTTTCCAGGATCAAGTTGATATAATATATGAAAGAACAGTGTTTTGTTTTCCGGATGCTGTTCTAACATATGTGCAAGGTATTCTGCAGCTTTATCTGTTGAGTCAATGGCAAGCCGACTGGTTGCAGAATCATCAGAAAGATTTTTGTGTATACCTTCCAGTGTACTAAGAAATTCATCTGCAACTTCCACATGAACTGGGGAAATATTCAGGTGTACAGTTGACGGAAGGCCTAATTTTATGTTAGATGGCTGTATCTGTGGATACCATCCTTTTTCAATCATTTTCACGCCAGTCTGGAATATACTGTTAACATTGTCCTGAAATGCGAATATTGTGGCATCAGGTTTCCCTGTGATTTCATAACCTATCTTTTTTATTCCCTGTGTGATCATTTTATAGGCTGAGAGAGTTTTGTCTGCCAGTTCCGTATAACCACGGTAACCAAGGTAATTCATAACCGCCCATGAACCTGCAAGAGGACCTGCGGATTTAGTTGCCTGTATTCCTGCGTTGGACATAGGATACCCAGGCCATCTTGCATTTACATAGATCTGGTGTCTCCGGAGTTCCGCATTTCTGTAGAGAATCACCGATGAACCCTTAGGAGTGAATCCATATTTATGAAGGTCAATAGAAATTGAAGAGACACCAGGCAATCTAAAATCATATTCTGGCAATTGCTTCCCAAGTCTCTTCAAAAATGGAAGTATCATTCCACCTACACATGCATCCACATGTAACCAGAGATTATTTTCAAGGGCAAGATCAGACAATTCCTTTATGGGGTCAATAATGCCATATGGAAATGATGGTGCTGAACCAACTATCATGGCCGTACTCTTGGTGATAGCCTTCCGCATAAGAGAAATGTCTGCATGGTACTCAGAATTTACTGGGATACGTTTTTCGCGCATTCCAAGATATTCAACAGCCTTACTGAAAGATGGATGAGCTGTAACAGGCAATATAACCTCTGGAATAGAATTGTGATTTTCTAGGAATTTATCCCTTGATGCTTTCATGGCAAGTATAATGCTCTCTGTACCTCCAGTAGTAAATGTGCCTGCAGTTCTATCATCACCATTCAATAGTGAGCCCATCATGGCAATAACATCGTTTTCAAGTTTCAGGGTACTTGGGAAAGCATGATAATCCATTCCATTTCTGTTTGAAAATTTCAAGAATATGTCCTGTAGATTATCCAGTTCTTTTATTCCTGGGTCATAAAAATATGTGAACAATCTGCCTCTGCTGTTTTTTATATCGTATTTTCCATAGGAATCCAATACATCGTGAATTTTTTCAGAGCTTAAACCATTTTCAGGAAACTGTTTTAACATTATTTAATATAAGGTTAAGGTTAAAAAAATTTTCCGGAAAAGTTTATTTATGGTGTTTTTTTAATTTTTTTCCTGCTGCAATTATTATCTTTTCGGCAAGGATCTGATCCGAATCTATTATCGGAAGGGAAGTGTATTCCTGTTTAAGTATTACCGGTATCTCAGTGCATGCAATGATAATTGAATCACAGTCATTTGTTTCCAGATCCCTGATTACGGGGGCCAGAATGGATTTGCCTTCTTCTGTGTTACCTAATTTTACGGCCTGAACGGCGGCCATAACCTTGTCTTCTTTCTCTGGAACTACTGGGTGCAATCCTGCTGCAGCCAGGCTATCTATATA
>JAJZWN010000094.1 GCA_021846695.1 Thermoplasmata archaeon | reverse complement strand
CGTGATTTCGGAAAGCCATACCCTATTCTTATCCTCACAGGTGGCGATATGATGCGCCGCAATGATATAAATAAAATTATTGAAACTGCAAATGAATACGAGATTCCAGTATCAATAAGCCCTGCTGCTACAGATCTATTGACACCGGAAAGAATAGATTATTTTAAGGCGCACCATGTACTTTCTGCATCCCTATCACTGGACGGGAACCGTGAAATGCATGACTGGTTAAGAGGGGACGGTGTGTACAACAAGACAGTTGACATGATTAAACTTTTCAACGCAAAGAATATGAAATTACAGATAAATTCAGTGGTAATGAGAAAAAATATACATCAACTACCGTCTCTTCTGAAACTACTGATTGACAACAATGTTAAAACATGGGAGGTATTTTTCCTTATACAGACTGGAAGGGCCATTGACTCGGAAGATTTGACCCCTGTAGAATTTGAGGATATAAACCACTGGCTGCTATTCGCAACAAAATATGGAATTGTTATAAGGACCGTGGAATCCCCTATTTTCAGACGTGTAATGGATGAAGGAAATGAAAACTATTCCGGAGACCTCTATTATGAACTTATGGATCAGACAGTTGACCTCCTTGGATTGCCGGATTCCAGAAACCCTCCACAGGGGACTTCCAATACCCGGGATGGAAAGGGAATAATTTTCGTGGGGCATAACGGGGATGTGGAGCCAAGTGGATTCCTTACATATAAACTTGGGAATGTGAAGCAGAACTCTATAGTTGATATATACAGGAACAATGAAACACTTAAGATGTTAAGGAATAGTAAAAATTTTGGTGGGAAGTGTGGTACCTGCAACTGGGGTGACTCATGTGGCGGATCGAGATCAAGGGCATATGCCCGTTACGGGGATATTTTCGCCAGAGACCCTGCATGCCTGTATTCTGAATTGCCAGAATCATTAAATTGATCTCCCTGCCAAACAGGTGCTAGATTCTTTTAACTATTTCGGGATATACCATAAAATGTATCCTGTACTTATGCTTAAACTTCTAAATTTGAAGGTATATCAATCATCGAAATAACATCCATGTTAATCCATCCAGTAAAGGAGTTATAACATAACTTGTTTATTTTATTAAAAAACTGTTTAAAAATATGCAAAAAATCAATTTCCTTCCCTATTGATACAGATGCCAGTTGCAATTGCATATATATTATATTAAAATAAATAATATTAATTCTCTATTGGATCTGAAGTGTTCTCCTGCTTTTTATAGAATATTAATCCAAGAATTAAAATTATTCCTGCAATGTACACTTCAACAATCCAGAGTGTTCGTATATTTATTATGTGTGCTGGAGCGGTTAGCATGACGATGGCTGTACCGCCGAATATTGCGCCTCCGTTATATATGAGCCCCACCGCAGTTGATCTGAATTTTTTGCTGAAAGATTCTGCAAGGAATACAGGCAAGGCGGAGAATATAAGTGCCTCAAGGAATAACTGGATTGAGAATACAATGGTGAAATCCATAATATTCGTTGTATATCCAAATATCACAAAGAGTGCGGTTGGTGCTGTAAATATAACTGAAAATATAAGCATAGGGCGCCGTCTGTCCCTGAAGCTCCTAGCAAGTATTCCTCCGCTCCAGACTCCTATAAGTGAAAAGAAATTTATAACCAGCAAAGCATAGAGAAGCCCGGAGCCAAGGTTAAGAAAATCAACACTGCCTACAACCGGATAAAATGAAGCTGTAGCTGTATTCATGAAAAGCAAACCTGCAGTTATCATAAATCCGAACACTATACTGCTGCGATTTTTGAACATCTTCCTCACAGGAGATTTCTCAATGTCATTTTCAGCTTTCATCCGGTCAAATACCTCTGTTTCTTTTGAAAGCCGCCTGATTAAAAGTGTTATAACTCCCGGGATTATGGCTGTAAGCATCAGTATTCTCCATCCATAGGAAGCAAATGCAGAAGACCCCATTGATCTGAGCAATAAAATCTCTACAAATACAATAAGAAAATATCCTGTGCCATAACCGGACTGTACGAATGCACCTGCCTGTTCCCTTTTCTCCGGCCTGACACTTTCCATAGACAGTGCTGTACCACCACCATACTCGGCACCTGCAAAAATTCCATCAAGGAAAAGCAGGGCATAGAGCAAAATTGGAGACGCAATCCCTGCCTGCGAATAGGTTGGCAGCAGGCCTATAGCAGCAGAGAGCACAGAGAATCCAATAATTGAAATACTCAACAGGTTTTTCCTTCCTCTCCGATCGCCGATAAAATTGCCCAGTATCACTGAACCTACAGAACGTGCAGCTGCGCCAAAAGTGACCGGAAGCAGTGTAAGTATAAGTGCAAGATATCCCAGATACCTGGGGAATATTAAGACACTAATATACGAGAACACAAGAAGGTATGCTATCGATGTATAACCATCCAGTATCCATCCCCCCCATGCAGCCGAGACCTGAAGCAGTTCATTCCGTGTAAACCCTATAAATTTATTCTCTGACATAATATATTCCTCCTGGTTCAAGTATACAGCATTAAACAGCTGCATTAAAAATGAATTACTTTGATACGGGCTGAAATCAGTATACCATATATAAATTTAACTACAGCTACCTATATTTCTTTACCTCCTGCTTAAGTATTCTTTGAGCCTGTTAGAATAATAACAGATATGTGGACAACAAAATTTAACACCATTATATATTTATTTAAAAGTTTTCATAAAAATATTTATTAAAATATAGTTTATTCCACCTCAAAATCGGCGTACTCAACTTTTTCAGAATAATGTTCCTTTGAATTTACATGGTTCTTTGAATATCCATAGTAGACAGCAACATATATTCCAAGCCCTATAAGTGATCCGAAGAGGGCCTGGGGGAAATAGTTGAATATGACATCGTATGGCCCGATTCCAAACATTGCTATTATCGTGCCTATAAGGGCAGGTATTAAAGCATCAATACGGAGGTTCATGAAGATTGTTTTAGGAATATTGTAATAATCTCCTATTTTTGTTGTATGCCTTAGGTGTACAAACCAGTCAAATATCAATATGAATGTAAACGGAAATATAATGGATGCAAGGTCATCTATGAACGTTTCTATATGTGCCAGTATGCCTGCAATTGCCAGTATAATTCCCCCAGCGCCAAGCAATATGGTTGCTATTGGCTGTGCAAGCTTTTCATTGGGCTTTTTCCTGAATGCAGGCTGGAGTGCTGCCAGCAAATCAGCAGTTGCAGGATATAAATTCATTGCATTTGTATGTATTATTGCCAGAGATACACCGAGAGCAGCTATGAACACCACTATGCCAAAAAGCCCATGAAGCCCCGGGAATGATAATGTTGCTATATTCCACCCGCCAGTTGCCACGCTGTTGCCAACCAGCCCTATTAGCCCCATCAGGAGTACCGCTATCATTATGCCTACCGGGCTGGATATGAAATATTTCATTTTTTTGCCACTACTGTCATGCTCCGAATATGGATACCCGAACCGGGTCTGTGTTGAAATTTTATATGACCATGCAAGGATAGAGAACCCGAGAAGGAAATTCAGTGCAGCACCCCAGGTGAATGCTCCTATAGGATGCATAAGCAAGGAAAAATTAATTGTATATGTTGTGAGAAGGAAATATGCAAGTATAATATAACTCACTATAAGCACAGGTGCACTGTACCTGAAAAAGTATTCCAGCCATTTTGCACCGAATAAAACCAGTACAACCTGAATTACACCCATAACAACATACCATATTATAATGTTTGAATGTGTAAGCCCACTGATAATTGCTGCCCCAACGGTATCGTTTAGGCCGAAAAATCCCAGGTTAAGGAATGTAAATACCAGGGAATAGGCACCGGAAGTCATAAATCCATATGTTTTCCTGGAAACCACCAGTGAAGGCACTGGAATCTGCCTTCCCATTTCAGCAACAAGGCCAGCCGGTATAATTCCAATTAATAGGGCAACAATTATAGCTATAGTCGCAAATGGAAGGCCCATATTATATAGTTCCAACCCTACTATGGGCGTTAGTGCAGATGCACTTGCCATTGCCCAGAATATCATAATCTTACGGGACGACATTGTTCTTGCATGGTTTGGAATTGGATTTACACCCACAACTTCAAGCCTGTGCTCCACTACATCGTTATCAAAACTCTTAACTACCATAATAGGGGTAAAAATAT
>JAJZWN010000018.1 GCA_021846695.1 Thermoplasmata archaeon | reverse complement strand
CTACTGATTTTTCTACTCTGGAATAATTGTCAAATACAGCTGTATGGAAAGATGTTTCCCTGAACTGTGGCTTATCTAATATAACCTTTCCATCTGTTGTTAACAATGATCTCTGCTTATACCCATTTCTATAGTCTTTACTATTATTATTTCTCTCATACCTGGATGCATTTAATTGCTCTTCTGCTTCCTCGTTCATGAGTTCATTAAGGAACCATTTCTTTAAATCCCTCATGTTCTTCCTGTTCAATCCATAACTTTTTATCTTTTCTTTTAATACTTCTAATTGGTCTTGCATTTTTTTCATCTCCTAAATCTAAATTATGCAAGGCCATTTATAATTTACAGACAATTACTTACACTATCTAAAAGAAAAATACTTTATGTATTATAAGCAGTATCAAGAGATACAGGATTATTTTTCTTATATTCCCGGGTAAATGGTAAAATTTTGCGCCCTAATCCCGACCATTCACAGTACCTTGTATGTTGACCACCTTCAACAGTATCAGGGTAAAACCTATAAAATAGAAAATAGAGGATAATTCAAAAAGCCGGGAATACTCAGCAGAACCCATTCCGCGAAATAGAAAAAGAACCAGCCCGTATATCAATGGGGAAAACGCTGCACCTATTTCTGTGGAAACAAGGAATATGGATAAATATTTGCCTGCACTTCCATGCGGGACTATGAAACTCATAAATGAATTTGTAATTGTAAAGTAATTCCCATACGCTATCCCTATTAATGAACCAAGTACCAAAAATAAGTAAAATGCGTGTATGAACGAGATAAATAATATGCTGAAGCCACTTATCAATGGAAATATTAACAGAAATATTTCTTTATTTATTTTATCAGCCAGAATTCCAATGCCCACAGTAGACAACGCTGAAATTAAAAGTATGGTTACCCCTGCTATTGCAACATATATTGCAGTATCCTTCAAATCAAGTGAATATTCAAAATAGTAATATTCAAAGAATACCAGTCCAGAGCTCCCTGTGGTTATGAAAAAATTCGCTATTGCCATCCATTTAAATTTTGTAGATTGTTTAAAGTTTTTAATAACACCGGAAAGCTTCCGACGAATAATTTCGGAGTTGCTTATATAATCCTCTCTTTTTATTGTAAATATTGTGATTATAGCTCCTGCAGCTATAGTTATAAGTATTAATACAGTGGCAAGCTCTATCCGCCCTGTTCCGATTAAAACTCCAGATAACCCGAATCCAAAAGCTGAACCAATCAGTGTGAAAAACCCACCTACTCCTGATGATGTACTTCTCTGCGATTCGGGGATTATATCTCTAATCAACGGCTGGTAGGAACCGTAAGCAATATTCGACCCAATTTCAATCAGGATGTAAATAATAAAAATTGTAATAATGGTTTCTTTGATTACTATAAATAGCAACAATGAGAATATAACGATTATAGAACCTGTTAAAATCATGGGTGATCTCCGGCCATATCTTGAATGGAATTTATCTGAAAATGATCCGGAAAGAAAATTGAATGCAATTCCGATAATTATGCCCGCAAAAGCAATTATTCCAAGATATATCGTCTGGAGCCTGGATGGAACTAATAATTCTATTACATATGGGAGGAATAATGACTCAAAGGAAGTCCATAAATAATTATTTCCAAGATATACGGAATTCATCCCAAAAATATACCTGAAAGACTTCAATGAGTATTTGTTCACTATAATGCATAAGCAGATAGCTTATAAATTAATCTTTCAGTATCTTATAAAACATGGCAAATCCTATAAAGAAAAATCCTCCTGCGGCATAAAAAACATATCTGAAACCAAGGGAATATGATGAAGAAAAATAAAGAATTAATCCATATATGAGGGGTGACATAGAGGATGCACCTCCTGTCGCCATGTTATAGTAACCCATATATTTTCCAGTCTCCTCACCAGGGGACATATCGCTGGCTAAAGCGTCGGAAACACTCATGAATATTCCATATGACATGCCTATTATGGAGCCCAATATAAGAAAATACACGAATTTTTCAAATTCAGGTATAAGAATCATCGCGATTCCACCGATAACAGTTATATAAACAAGGATCTTTTTTCTGCCTATTTTATCTGACAATACACCGAAAACAAATGATGCAAATGCAGATGTGATAAGTACTACAATGCCGGCGATTGAGACATAATATGCTGGATTTGCGTAATGCAATATGTATTTAAAAAAATACAGCTCAAAGAATGATAGCCCTATAACACCTGAAAATACCATGAAGCTTCCAACAACTACATAGATATAATTTTTTAAACCATTTTTTAAATTGAACATATCCATGAATAATTTTGTTATCCCCGGCTTCTTCCGCTTGATTATCAGGTCTGATTTTTTGATGGTGTTGGTAGACAGAAGGGCGGTAACAACCACCACGACCGTTATTAAAACAATTACATACTGCCTGTACTGGGTGTCTATCAGGAAACCGGTGATGCCATATCCCATCATAGAGCCTAAAAGTCTGAATATGCCGCCTATTCCACTGCCCTTGCCCCTTTGATCTTCACCCAGAATATCTGCGTATAGTGGCTGGTATGCCCCTACTGCCACATTCGAAGAGACCTGTATCATAATATACCCTAGAAGAACACCCGCAAGTGTAATAGTTAGAAGCTGATTAAGAAACATTGATAGCGCTATGAATATTGCTCCGGCCATAATATAAGGTCCACGGCGGCCCCACCCGAAATTATATTTGTCACTCAATGTCCCGAAAAAAAGGCCGATAAATACACCGAGGGCAGTACCTATAAATGCAATTATTCCCAGGAATAAACTGCTTTTATTATAGGACAATAATTCAATGGGCAATATATAAGATTCGTATGAAATCCATAGATAATTTGTGCCAAGATGTATGGCATTCATTTTTAATAAATAGCTGGTGCTTTTTGGTATATTTACCACTTTTTATTAACATAGCTATTGTATTAATAAACATACGTTTTGTATATTGATAGTTTTCATATAACTTCCAGAAAGGATAAAGGCAATAAATCATTACGACTTTAGTACCGGACATTGTATGGTTATAAGGGTATATAAGGTATAATTCTGTACAAATATTTTAGCATGGAAAAAACCTGGACAATTTCAGTAAGGAATAGAACTTTATTATATAACTTAAGGCTATAATCCCTATGGCCGATAAAAGTATTGATAAACAGGTTGATAAATATTATAACGAAGCAATGAGACTTTTTGATGATGAAGTATATGATAAAGCAATTCTTCCTTTAACCAGGGCCATTAAATTAGACGGAGCCAACCCAGACTACTATGAAAAGCGTTCATGGTGTTACATATATACAGGCGAGAGCAAGAAGGCAATAGAAGACATAGATAAGGCCTTGTCTATAGTTAAAAAGCCGGAGTATTACATTGCAAAGGCATATGCATTGATAAATGATAACAATAACAGCGAGGCATACGCAGCACTTGACACTGCAATAAATATGGCTCCTGGAAATCCCGATTACCATTCTATTAAAGGAGACCTTCTTCTTGATGACAAAAAATATGGCCCTGCTATAGAACAGTATAATATAGCAATAAAAATACTTCCCGGTGTATACCAGTTTCACTATGGAAAAGCCATGACTTATTCGTATATGGAAAAATTTCCTGAAGCACTTGAAGAATATAACAGGGTTATAGAAATCGAGCCAAATTTTGGAGAAGCTTATTACAACAGGTCAATAATTTATCTTAATCAGGGCAAGTTTGAAGATGCTATCCTGGATGCTGAGAGGGCAATAGATCTTGAATCAGACGTTCCGGATAATTTCGATTTAATGGGAAACATTCTAACAGCAATGAAAAAATACAAAGAGGCTTTGAAATATTATGCTGAAGCAATAGAACTTGACAGTAGATTTGCTGCCGCCTATTATGATATGGGGATTATGTACGATATTATGAAAAACTATAGTAACGCTATTGAAAATTATGATAAAGCAATTAAACTGGTTGATAATTACTATGAGGGCACGAAATCGCCTTCAAATGCAGCTATTCCCGCATTTCTTAAAAAAGCACATGACTTATATTTGCTTAATAAAGCTGATGATGCCATTGCTACCTATGAACAGGCATTGAAGAGAGAACCGGGAAGTGTAATAATCCCGGTAAAAATGAGCCATGTGCTATTTGAACTGGCAAGGTACAGTGATGTGATATCCCTGCTCTCACCAGTTTTTTCATATGGCCTGAAAACTCTTGAAAAGATGTGCAAAGAAGATGAATGCGAGAATAAGGACCTTGTATCAGGATTAAAGGACCTTATCAATAGTTGCAATGCTACAGGTAAAAAAGAGAATGTCGATTCATATAACAAATTACTGCATGCCATACAATCAAGCAATACACATGAATAAATTGTATAGTTAAGTGAAATGATAACTATACCTATTCCTGGTATACATTAATAATTCAAGCAAAATGGAACCTGCTAAAGATAAAAAAAGGTCAAGACCGGAACCAAAAAGAATGATAGAAGGCATAGAGTGTACACACGGAGTTTAAGTATCATAAAGATGATAACTTTTGAAAGCAGATATTTATAAGGTTAACATATACGGTAACCTTACTAAATGCCATTACGCCTTATACATTTCGAATTTTTGTAGCTTACTGATTTTTGCTTTCATTAAATATTTAATTTGGTGCTACATTTATAAATATGTTTAAATTTTCCATCACAGGATAAATTCAATGTAGAATAGAATTTTTATATCAGGCAATAAATAATATTTAACCTTATGAAATAAATTCAATACTTATATTTTTTTACTATTAAAGTTTTTAGGACAATGGAAAGGCTAGATATTAGAATTTCTATTATTTTATAAATAATTCTATATATTATTTATAAATTTTTAAAATTATAGCATGTTTATATAACAGGGTTAACATCAAACTATATGGGTGATATAGAAAATATATCAAAAAATCCGGAAAATCTGCTAAAAATGTTATTATTCCATAGAAATCCAGAATTGAATGGAAGACTGGAAACATTTGTGAGAATGCTTGAGCCAGCGAACATTGTTGTTATTACTGAACCGGATTTTTATGAAAAAAAACTGGTAGGAGAAATGGCAACAGACCATGAACTTATAGAATTGAATAGGAAATATTATAGTAATTCTTACCTGTACAGGAGCAATCCAGATGATGTTGCAAGGACCGAGAAAGATACATACATATCCAGCTTAGATGAGAAGAATGCTGGTGCAACCAATAACTGGATGGAACCAGAACAATTAAAATCCCGCATTTTTAATTTAATTAAAGGTTCAATGAAGAATAAGACTATGTATATAGTGCCATTTATTCTTGGCCCTGCAGGTTCTAAATACAGTGAAGCAGGCATACAGCTTACAGATAATCCATATGTTGTAATTAACCTGATAAAAATATCGCTTGTTGGAAAAGAAGCCATAAACCGTATAGAAAAAACAGGCAAATATGTGGTAGCAGTCCATGTAACCGGCACCCTGGATAAAAATAACAGGTACATTGCACATTTCACAGATGAAGACCTGATAATAAGTGTAAATACAGCATATGGGGGAAATGCCCTTCTGACCAAAAAAGCCTATGCACTCAGGATAGCAAGTGTGCACGCAAGGGACAATTCAAGAATGGCAGAACATATGATGGCACTTGAAGTTACATCACCAGATGGGAGAAAATATGGGATCTCTGGTGCTTTTCCAAGTGCCAGCGGCAAAACAAACCTCTCCATGATACGGACTCCCGCTGATATGGATGGCTGGGATGCGCAGCTATTGAGTGATGATATTATATGGATGCATATCAATAATGACTCACTCTACGCAATTAACCCAGAATATGGATTTTTCGGTGTTGCACCCGGCACCAATGCAACAACAAATCCCAATGCAATGAAAGCATTCAATAGAGATACAATTTTTACAAACACAGCACTAACAACGGATGGCAAACCATGGTGGTATTCACTTGATACGTCGGTAAATGAGGTATATGACTGGCATGCCAATTTAACAACAGATTTAAAGAATGCGGCCCATCCAAACTCACGTTTCACTACACCAATAAAGAATTACCCCTATCTTTCTAATAAATTCTATGATAATGAAGGCTTGAAGATTGACGCTATGTTATTCGGCGGGAGGCGCAGTGATCTCATACCGCTTGTAAGGCAGGCGAAGAGCTGGGCACAGGGGGTACTTTTCGGTGCAATGATAAGGGCGGAAACAACGGCCGCCACAACGGGAAAAGTTGGAATACTGAGAAACGACCCTATGGCCATGATTCCCTTCTGCGGATATAACATAGGCGATTACTTCCAGCACTGGCTTGATATGGGGAAACTTGTAAAGCACAGACCTGAAATTTTTTATGTGAACTGGTTCAGAAAGGATTCTGATGGAAATTTCATATGGCCTGGCTTCAGTGAGAATTTCAGGGTTATTGAATGGATTGCCAGCAGGCTGGATGCAAAATCAAATGCCATTGAAACTCCTGTTGGATTAATTCCTGACATAGCTAATTTCCCTTCTGGGAATTTAGGCAAAAAGAAATTGGAACAGCTCTTTGAGATAGATTACCCTGGATGGTTAAAGGAACTTAACGAAATAGAACCATTTTTCAAAAAGATAGGCGATAGTTTCCCCGAAGAACTGTGGAGAGAATTTCATAACATGAAAGATGGAGTGGAAAAACAAATTTAAATTATAATATTTGCAATTAATTTTAACATTATATTTTATTGGTAACCAGATCATAAATGCTTACAGAATTGAATAAAACAGTGATAAAGCAATTATTTTAATGGAAATCCAATAACCAAGTTTTAATATTAATTTGAATTATAAAACAATGGAAGGGCATAGAATAGAAGATCTTCTGAGATTAAAAAATATTGAAAATGTTATAACAGACAGTACAGGAAAACATATTGCAGCACTGGTTGGAAGTACGTACAGGGACTATAAGAAAAAGGAATTTAAAAAGTATATTTACATTCTAAAGGAAGACCTCTCAACAGAGAGGGTGATTCAGGGAACTGGCATAACATGTATTGATATCTCAGATACAGGCCGGCTACTGTATGCTGATGGATATGGAATACATATAACAGGGAATGGCTATTCAGACCTGAACATAAAATTTGAGGGCGGAATACAGCAGGCAAAATGGATGGGTGATAAAATCCTTTTCACAGCCACGATAAAAAAACACAGCAGTCCTGAAGATGCCTACTTTTTTGAAGAAAATGATCTGTTGAATGAAATGTATTTGCTGGACCTTTCAAATGGAATTAAAAAGATAACCGGAAATATACACATATGGGAATTTGACAATGATGGTGAAAATATATACGCTGTTACCTCCAGCAAACCTATGGAGAGTTGCTGGTACAGTTCATCTATTTCAAAAATATACCTGGATGGAAAGGTAGAAAAGGTGTATGACCCCGATTTCAGGGAACTTGGAAAAATTAAGGTCCACGGGGACAGGGTAGCTTTCCTTGAATCACTAATGAGCGACAGGGGTGTCATATCCGGAGATATAATACTGCTGGAAAATGGAACTGCAAAGAATATTACAGAGGGCGCAGGAACAACGTATTCACATATTGAATTTTCTGGGGATTCTATGTATGCACTGGAAAATCATATGGGCACATTTACCATAAGAAATATGGAATCCAGAAAAGCCATATGGGAAGGAAGCGGAATCGTATATCCGGTATTTTCACCTGCATTTTCAACAAATGGGAATGTATTTGTATTTTCATATTCCAATGAAAAGGAAATAGCAGAAATTGTGCGTGTAGAATCTGGAAAGGTTAGCAGATCTGGAATAAATAGTGAACTGCAGAACCTTAAGGCATATCCATCAGAGCTCGTGGAATGGAAATCCTCAGATGGCAAGGATATCTACGGCTTCTTCAGATCGGAAGGTTCAGAAAAACCTGTAATTGTATACATACATGGAGGGCCTACATCCTTTTCCTATCCTGCATTCATAGACAGGACAACAATATATCTCGGTGCCGGATTTTCAGTGTTCCTTCCTAATTACAGGGGAAGCATAGGAATGGGCAGACAATACGCTGAATCAAATCGGGGAGATATGGGCGGCATGGATTTTGAAGATGTTATTACCGGAATAAATTATCTTAAGCAACAGGGAAAAATAAAGACCGATAGGATATATATAACAGGTGGTTCATATGGCGGTTATATGTCTGCTCTGGCAATCATGAAATCAGATATATTCAAAGCTTCTGTTTCGCTCTACGGAATTTCTGACTGGATTAGTTTCCACGGTGTATCCAATCTCTATAACTGGGATCGGGTGCATATGAATGATGACCCATATAATTTCAAAAAATACGATGGATTTTCCGCAATAAGAATGGATCATGATGTAAAAACTCCTGTATTGCTGATGCACGGGGTGGAAGATCCATATGTTCCCATAGGGCAGTATTATGAGTTTTACAGATTTTTGAAGGAACATGGCAAATCTGTAAGATTATTAGTGTACCCCCGGGAAGGGCATGGATTTACAGAGAAGGATCATATGATTACGCAGTATAAAGAAACAATAGATTTCTTTAACCGCTATAAATGAAAAATACTGGATGTTAGTTGCTATGAATAGCATTCATAGTCACTGGCTCCCATTAACTATTGTATTTGACATAGGGTTTATATTTTAAATTGATTTCAATTATATTAAAATAAAAGAGATGAAACTATGGAAGAACGATCAATGGATGAAATAATGGAGAAAATTAGCCCGCTGGTTACCGGCAACAATGTTTTAGATATTGGTACCGGGTTTGGGATTGTAATTAAGGCATTGATAGATAATAAAGAAATGAAAATTACAAGTATAGACCCGGAAACATGGAGGTTTGATGAGTTAAAAAACACATTTTTAACCGAAATTTATGAAAATAGATTAAAATTGATGAATGCATATGCAGAGAATCTACCGTTCAGAGATAATGAATTTACAACAACAATATCACTTTTCTCTGCTCATCACTTTAAAGATATAATTAAGGCACTGGATGAAATAAATAGAGTTACATCGGGGACCATTATCATAGCTGATTGGGGTCCTGAATCGGCCGGAAAAACAAATCCCCATAGCCCGGAACAACTTGAAATTCCAATGAACAAGGTAAAGAGTCATGGAATAAAAAACAATTTTGCAGTTAAAGATGGCAGCATGTGGTATATGATTTATAAAAAAAATTAATCTGGAATAATACAGGATAACAGGGCATTAAGAGAACGATGATAGTTTATCTGTAATTTAATTTTCTATTTGAAAATCACAATTTTTCTCCAGTACAGTCTCATATTGTTTATCAGATGTTATAATTATATCGACCTCATTTATCGTTAGATTAAATACAAGTGTTGAACTCTTAACATTGTTGAATTGCCTGTTAATTAATTCATCCGCAGCTACAGCATTTTTTGCCTTTCTTTCAAGTTTAACATCCTCATATTTCATAAATTCGAAAAAAACATCAGCCGAGTTATTTGTATGAATATGCTGAACAAATTTTATCTGCACATCTGGCTTGAAATCAAAGTCAATGTATAATTTATAGCCATAATAATTAATATTAATATCTTCATATGATTTATATAATGAAAACTGGTATAGTTTTTTTATTATCTCTGAATAATCCCGAAGTTTTTCCTTAATTGAAGATAAATAGTTTGAGTTTTTCATTTTTATTTTTACATTTTCTACGAGATGCTTCATCGTAATCTTATATTGCAATATTCAATATCATTTTTTCTTATACGTATTGAAATAAAATAAACTATTACAGTCCCGATTATTTGCCATCCTGCATATAATATAAAGTTACGGGTTAATTTTACAGAAATTTCCTGCAAAGTATGAAATTTAATGTTTCCAGTAAATAATCTGCTTGCAGGGTAAATTTACCAGATAATTATTTCGCGGTATTTGAGATTATTATTTGACAAGCCAGTGAAAGTGTGCTGGAAGTTTGGATTTACATAAGCAGGTATTTCAGCCCTGATTTTTTCCGGGGAATGGACATCGTTAAGGATCTGCCATTTAAGTGCCTCATCCTTTACATTAGTTCTCCAGCTCTGTGCCCAACCCATGAAAAATCTTTGCTCCGGTGTATATCCATCTATTACCTTCCTTAATTCCGGGTTTTTCTTTAACCTGCGTTCAAGTGCCTCAAATGCTATGCTCACCCCGCCGATATCTGCTATATTTTCCCCAAGGGTCAATGCACCATTTACATGGATACCGGGCAAGGCTTCAATGGAATTATACAGATCAACAACACTCTGCGCCTTCTCTGTAAAGGCTTTATCATCTTCCGGTGTCCACCAGTCATTTAGATTTCCATTTAAATCATATTTTCTTCCCTCATCATCGAAACCGTGGGATATTTCATGTGCTATTGTAGCGCCGGTAGCCCCATAGTTTACAGCATCATCCATTTCAGGGTCAAAAAACGGGGGCTGGAGAATTCCGGCGGGAAAAACAATTTCATTGTCTGTAGGAGAAAAATATGCATTTACAGTTGGTGGAGTCATTTCCCAGAGTTCCTTATCCACAGGCTTCCCTATTCTTTTAGTCTCTCTTTCCAGCTCGAATTTATTGCAATTTATAATATTTTCGAAGAGTCTATCCTGGCTTATTTTTATAGATGAATAATCTATGTATTTAGATGGGTATCCAACCTTAGCCCTGAATTTGCTAAATTTTTCCAGTGCCTTTTCCTTAGTTTCCCTGCCCATCCATGATAAATTATTGATTCTTTCAATAAAAACCTCCTTCAGATCTTCAATCATATCATCCATCCTTCTCTTTGAATCCTCTCCGAATTGCTTTTCCACATAAATTTTGCCCAGTGCCTCGCCCATAAAACTATCGATAATTGAAACCGCCTTTTTCCATCTTTTAGCAGGCAATTGCTGCCCCAGCAATTTTCTCTGGAAGAAATCAAAATGCTCCATTTCAACATCCCCGAACAGGAACGGGGCTGCAGAGTTAAGTACATTCCATTTCATGTAAATTTTCCAGTCATCCAGTGTATATTGTTGAATAATAGAGTCCAGGTCACGGAAGAATTCTGGTTGGCCTATTATGATGTAATCTAAACCGGTTAAACCTATTTTTGAAAAGTATTCTCTATGGCGCAACCCCGGGAATTCCTTCTCTATATCATTAAACTGGAACCGGTTATAATTTTTATCCGGGTCCCTGAGTTCAACAGGAGACCTGCTTTTTAATGCAAGGCTTGTTTCAATTTTTAATACTGTATTTCCCATATTCTCTGATGTTTTATCGTCAAATCCGTATAGAATGAACATATTTTTTATATGATTTATGTATTGCGCCCTTATTTCCTTAAATGAGTCATCAAAATAGTAATCACGATTTGGCAATGATAAGCCATCCTGATTTAGATAACATGCGTAAACAGAACTGTTCTTCTCATCGGGCATGGAGTCAAATGAGAACAATCCTGAAATGCCCATAGTATTGAATTCTCCAAAAGTTTCAATAATATTGTTTTTGCTATCTATCCTATCAATTATTTCCATAAATCTGCTAACTGGCTTAAAACCATTCTTTTCAATTCCATCCACATCCATAATAGATATGTAGAAATCACCCAGGGCTCTTTCCGCAGGGTTCTGGCTATTTCGTGCACATGATTCTAAAATTTTCCCAAGTATAAAGTTATTCCATTCCATAAGTTCAGTGGATGCGTCATACACGTATTTGTCTTCAGGTACAGGATGTGATTTTACCCACTTTCCATATGAATATATTGAAAAATCTTCCATAGGGTCATATGATTTATCTACATAATTTATGCAAAAAACGGGTTTTTCAGGTTTCTCTTTCTCAGATATAATTGGTATTCCGTCTAATCTACCGGCCATAATACCTGATAATCGTATTTCTATTAATCTTTTCATGAAATTTTTATTCTATTGGCAAAAAGAGGGTCTCATTCATCTGGAACTCTCAATTTTTCAGCTCTTGACGATGCAACATAGATTAAGAATGGTGAGACAATATTTGCAATAGGGATAATATATAGTATTGCACCTAACTCTCCAACTTCCTGGTGTACCATTCCTGAAAACCTATATAAACCGATAAGAATGTATATAAACCCAACTAAAGCCAGCACTGAAATAATTAAAACAATTAACGCCGATATAAGTAAAAGCACCAGAAAAACATGTGCTAATGTGCTGGATGAAGAAAGGGCTGGAAAATGAATGTTTTGGTTAGAAGCTGGCAAGAATGCGAGTATAAATACATAAACAATAATAAATATAATATATAACATAATAACATATTTTGAATATGAAAATGGTTTGGAGAAACATGTATCCAGACCCTTGAAATTTCGAAATCCTTCTCTATAATTGGCTATGCCGAATGTCAATATAATTAAGCCAGCAAGGCTTATTAACATTAATGTGTAAAATATATAATACTCTCCTGCGGGCATATGCAGGCCATTTGATGTTACCGAATTTATAATTCCTGTGAACCGGGATATAAACAGGAATTCCAGAATATATAGGGGAATGTCCAGAATAGCAACGATAATTGCATATATAGAACCTCTTTTTATGTATCCAATTCCAGCCCTGCTCAGATTTTCTACTGTATTATCCATTTAATAACAATTGATATCGCTAAAAGTAGATAAATTTTTTCTATTAAACTATGGAAATTACATCAAATTGAATTGTGTGATTATTCTTTTAACTGAATGTAATTGCTCTAGCCATTAAATATGGTAAATTAACATGCCTGATGTTTACGCATTTATTTCTTCTACAGGTATATTTTCCCCGGTTTCATACCCGAAAACATACTATGAAGCCGCACCGATTACACCTACGGCCCGGACAAATATGTTAAAGAGTATATATGAGTTAAGGGAAAGGAACACTTTAGTATATATAAATTTTATAAGCTATTGAATATTCATTAATATTATTCGAAATCCCTGGATTTATGGTATTTCAATAACTTATTCTTTTTTCGGGGCAATATTATTATGCGTTTTAAAGAGGCTTTTCAGTACCTTGAAATCCACAAAACCTATCCATAGAAGCAATATACCGAAGAATTCTGCGTAGTATAGAAAAGCCGGGAATTCAACAATATATAATGTACCTGCAACGCTCACTATTATAACTCCTACAACAATGCTTAACAATTTTGGATTCTTTGTCTTAACATAACTGCTCAGAGAGATTAAGATAAGCAGAATAGCTGCCGGGAATGTTACAGTTATCGACGATATGGATATTAATATAGGGAGGACCCCATATACAACACCATGGGTTACTATATCTCCCACGTGGGAAATTAGTGCAGAAACTATAACGAAAACAGTTGATATTATCATATAAATGCCATAATAAATTGTAATATTATGCTTTTTAAGAAGCAGAACTGACCCGAGGGCAAGGAGTTCCACAAGTACTGATACCAGAATTAGATATGATTTCATCAACAGAGATGTCTCATAATTTGTTGAGAATACAACTTCAAGCGCTACTGAAATTGAAAATACCCAGAGTCCTAGGGTCCATGCCAGTAAATTTAATTGTTTCTTCCTTATATAATTTGAGGAAATTAAAATCGACAGCCCTAAGCTTAAAATCAAAATAACTATAGTTGATATTACTGCTAAAATATACATTTAAACTTCACCTTTAATACTTTACTTTTACTTACCACATCCTATTATTTTTCATATAAGACATAGCCTGACATATTATGTTAAACATTTATTTAAATATGTTTAAATGTTATTACGGACGAATAATATCTAAGAATTTACAGAATTTCAAATGGCGTAATTGCCGAAGCTTACCCGCAATAGAAATATACAATGTAAACAGGATTACAGAATAATGTATTGCTAGGTATCTGCACATATATATTTTTATCACATTAAAGGTATATAAAGTATAGTGTATTAAATTGCATTTAAAATGGCTTGAAAATTAAATATTGTACGGTGAATTAATCGTTTCTACGCAGCTTTTTAGTGTTTCTTTTGCCATTTCTATCCAGGTTTCACGATCAATTGGCGAGGGATCTATAGCTTTAGCCATAGGAGGAATTGCAACGTGTCTATATACTATTCTCTTATTATTTTTATAATAAAAACCACCTGACTCGCATGGATTGTGTCTAAGGCTGTCTGAGGGGCTCCGGTGGCAACACCGAGGGATGTATAAATAAGCTTCTGCCCGACTGGCGAGGGCAATGCCATCATTTGAAAGGACTGGTTGGGGTTGTTCCCTGAGGTCAACTTCCCTATTGTGCTCCGTTCCCGCAAGGAGCTGTCAGTGGAGTGCTTGCCAGCAAATCTTTCCTGAGCCTTTTACCTGTGCTCTACCGGAGCATAGAGGCGTTCCCAACCTTGTTACACAAGTCCTTCCGGAACAAGGATGTACTCAGGATTTACTGGCATAACTTGCTTGAAAGTAGTATTATGCCTGAATATCGCTATCCATCCATTCCCTCGTGAATCCATGCATTGGCCAAAATCATATTGGTAAGTGGATTTGGATGTACCCCGTCGTTGGATAATCGTTTCGCGCCAGTTCCACGCATGTATGCATCTAACCATGCCTGTGTGTGTACAAATCGAGTTTTATACCGGATGCTTATTGATTCCATTATGTGCGCATAATACAGTGTTTCCTGACGCATTACATTGTCTAAAGATGCTATGATATAAAAAGGTGACATTAATATAATACCTTTTACGTGATGAATAGTTCTTTTTATCAATGTGTTTATGGTTGTTGCATATTCAACAGGAGATATTAAGGAAAGGTGATCGGATGGCTGATCAAAATGCCTCCATACATCATTAATTCCAATCATGATAGACACCCAGTCCGGATTTTGACTTATAACATCGGAATTCCATCTATATTTTAAGTCTCGAATAGTGTCGCCCGCTATTCCCATATTTACAATTTTCTGGTCAATATCAGGATATAAATAACCTAAAAGGGCATCTATATAAGAAACATATCCATTGCCTAAGCCCCAGAGATATCTGCCAACAGGGCGTTCACGATTGGAGTCTGTCACAGAATCACCTATCATCAGTATAGTATCCTTATTATTTAATATCATTTAAAGCGTTACTTCCTTTTTATTATACCCTTTGATTTCCCATTATTTGATTTCTCACTTCCGTTAATCATAAGAACTCATTTAAGGTGTTATATTTTATATCTGGATATCCATTTAAGGTTATCAGGAACACCGTGGCTATCTATTATTTCCTTATAAATTAGTGCACTCGGCCTCATATACCTTTCCTTTGTTTCCATATTTACCTTAAATAAGCCAAATTTTTTTGAGAAACCAGATGCCCATTCATAATTGTCTGTCAATGACCAGTGATAGTAACCTTCTACTATTGCACCGTCGCTTATTGCACGTTCTATATTATAAAAATGTGATAAAATGTAATTAGACCTGTATCTATCCATATCATCAGCTAATCCATTTTCAGTAATAGTTATAGGTATTTTATATCTATTATGATAATCCATTATTATATTATATATGCCTTCAGGATATATTTCCCAACCGGTATCACTCACTGACCTATTATCCAGAGAATTTTTGATATCCCCACAGTAATGGCCATAACCTTTTAATATTTCCCAACCTGAGTCATTTCTTTTTATAACATCCCTGCTATAATAATTCAGTCCAAGCCAGTCAACTTTGTTTTTCATATCACTACGTGTTTTTATTGGTTTTCCATCGTTTGTTAATTCGTGGTACCATGACAAATCACCATTAATTATGGAATCAAAAAAGGAATACCTGTTAAAAAATTTAGCCTTATCAACTATATCATTATCGCCATCTATAGATTGGATATCACCATTTGCAAATATTATGCCCACAGGTTTTTGTGAATATAGCTTTATGGCGTCGTATGCCCTGGCATGTGCCTCTGCAAATTTCTTTTTTCTTGCGGATATGCCATTATACGAACTGTCAACACTGCAACCCTGATACACCATGTTTGGCTCATTCATTGTTGACCAGCGATCTACTATATTATCAAATTTGCTGGCAATGTATGCGCAATACTTTGTAAATTCTATAATTATATGATTGTTAAAACAACCACCTATTGCTCTCTGCTTATCATTATCTGAAAATTTGGATGGATCATTCAGCCATTTTGGTATTGTCCAGTGATAAAGATTTATAATTAAAAATTTATTCCTTGATTTAAAATCCTTGAATATATCCATATACCGTTTTATTGCATCTTTATTTGAAATTTCATCCAATTTCCTTATTGTTTCATCATTTATACTTATATTTATTATATCGTCATTGTCATATTTTATATCAACTTCTATATTTTCTGTTGATTCCGTAAAGATTCTTGACCATTCGATTCCAAGTCTTGCAGCGTTTATATTTAATTTGTCTGCATTATCATGGTCCTGTTTATATAAATCCCAATAGGCTACACCGTTTTGAGGCAGGTCACCGGACACATAATGTTTTTCAATGTTTCTTTTATCGTTTGACCATATAAACCAGTCAGAGTTATTATCCGTACCAGACAAACCCATTTCAGATTGAAATCCACACTCTGAAAAACCAAACTTAAAATTATTTGGAACCATAATATTTTATTGATTTTTGTTATTAAAATATTTGTAGAATACTTTTTTTGATAGTATTAGGTAGATAATCTGGATATTGTAACATCTATAAGTTTTATATCCTCTCTGAGAGCGGATTTGCCCCCAACAGAATAGGTATTTTTATCATCCTTTACAAAAAATGTTTGTCTCACTCCGTTAATTCGTTCTGTTTTAATTATTTCACATTTTAATGAAATATTTTTATTATTAATTATACCATTTAAATCGGCTTTCAATTTAATATTATTAGTAAGATAATAATCTATAATATCGCATGTCAGCCATATATTATTTAATTTATAATGAATAAAGTTTTCAGGATAAATTATATATTTTGATGGTAGCCAGATATCGTAAAAAAAATAATAACTTAAAACATGTAACAGCTGGTCTTCCTCAAGATATATTGAGTAATCCATATTTTCTATACCACTTTTTAAATTTGACAAAATGAAGTTTCTGTCAACAAGTACCATTTCCATGGGCTTTTCTAAACGTTTTTTTAATATCACTCCGGGAGGCACTGTTTTTAATTCATTGTCATTTGTATCATCGAAAAGTACAAGTGCAACAGTAATGCCTTTTTTTAAAGCTGAGTTTATAAATTTTCGTACGTTAACAAATGAATCATGTGATAATGCCATTATAATTTCATTTTTAGCAGAGTAAATCATTGATATTATTCGCTCGGTTACATTTTTATTACCCTTGACAAACCATATATATGGTTCCTTTAAATCTTCAGTTTCCCTGTGTTTTTCAACATAGCTTTCAAACTCATTCACATAATTGTCAAGCCATATAATTTCACGTCTTAATACTTGGGAAACAGGAACTGCCCGGTATAAATGCCTTTTCCCCGTTACTGTGTCAACGAAACCTTTTCCCTCCAGGGATGAAAATAGGTCATATATTCGGGGTTGAGGTACCCCCGCTATTTTAACTGTTCCTGTGGCTGTATTTGGACCTTTCAATAATAAAGTTTTATAGATCTTTATTTCATAGTTTGATAACCCAAAACGTTTTAATTCGTCGAATAAATCCGCATCCATTTATATATTATCAGAATTTTATATTTAATATTTATTATATCATTTTTTTCCATGCCGGGTATCTAAAACATCTGTACAGGTGATGTTCCATGTTTATTGACCGGAGCTCTGGATGTGCAAGCGAACATTGATTTTCTGCATATATACACCTATCATAAAAATAACAGCCACTGTTTTCCCTGTTTGAAAGATTTATAGTGCTTCCTTTTATTATTGACTCCTTATTTATCTTCATCCCAATTCTCGGTATGCTTTTTTCGAGTGAATAGGTATATGGGTGTGCAGGGCTATTCAATAAACTATCATAGGAACCAGATTCGACTATTTCACCAGAATACATCATTATCATCTCATCTGATATTTCAAATAATATTGACAGGTCATGGGAAATAAATATCATTGTCATTCCGAGGCTCCTCTGTATTTTTTTTATATCAACAAGGATATTGTGTTCGACAACCACATCGAGACCGGTGGTTGGTTCATCAAGTATAACAAGTTCTGGAGATAAAATCAATGCCATTGCTATCACTACCCTCTGCCGCATGCCTCCTGACAATTCATGTGGATAGTTATCTAGAACATTATTATTAAGTCTTACAAGTTTTAATATTTCATCGATTTTTCTATCCTGTTCATTTTCGTTATTTATATTATGAGCCATCATCATATCATAGAACTGAAATCTTATTTTTTTAACAGGGTTCAATGCGTTCATTGCCGCCTGTGGTATAAAAGAATATTTTACGCCTCTCAGTTTTCTCAGGTCATTGGGCTTCGCATTTAAGATATTAATTCCATTGAATATTATATTTCCTCCAGTAATCTTCCCAGGATACTTTAAGGAATTATATAATGATGAAGCCAATGTACTTTTACCAGAACCCGATTCTCCTGCAATTCCAAGTATAATATTTTTCTGTACAGAGAAATTTATATTTTTTAGAATTTTTGCAAAACCGGTTTCCATGTAATATCCAGCATTTAAGTTGTTAACTTCAAGAACATAGTTGTACATTTTATATCCTCTTATATGGATTAGGTGCAGATTCTATTAATTCTCTAGTATACCGATCCACGGGATTTTTTATTATATTATCTGTATTGCCTTCCTCAACTATTTTCCCATCGTGCATCACATATAATCTATCAGTAATCATACTTACGGTATTCAAATCATGTGTAATATAGATTATACTTAAATTCAGATTATCCCGGATAGTTTTTAATAGGTTTAATATATCTATTCTTACGGAAACGTCAAGCATTGATACAGGCTCATCAGCAATCAATATTTTTGGTTCAACTGCCAGTGTCCTTGCAAGATAAACCCTTTGCCTCTGGCCACCCGATAATTGATGTGGGAATTTGTTCTTATAATATTCCGGCGGATCCAGCGTAACCATATTCAATAATTGATTTATCCTTTCGTTTATATCACCTTTATATTTTATTAAAATTAAGGGCCTTTTGATATGCCATTCCACTGTATGATTTGGATCCAGTGATGCGTATGGGTCCTGAAAAACCATCTGTATATTTTTTCTATATTTTTTAATTTTTCCTGATTTATATTTAGTAATATTTTCATCATTGAAATATATGCTCCCAGATGTTGGTCTATATAGTAAAACAAATATTTTCGCCAGAGTACTTTTACCGCTTCCACTTGCACCAACAATGCCGATTAATTCTCGTTCATTCAATTCTATATTAACATTATCAAGTGCTACGACATTTCTGCCCTTTATAATTCCTTTTTTTGAAATAAATATTTTAGATAAGTTCTCAGTTCTCAGTATACTCATTAATTTCACCTTTCTTATTTTTTTTGCTATCAAATCTCCTCAATGAAGGGTTTCCAATTTCATCCATACCAAAATTTAACAGTATAAATGAAAACATTAGTATTGAAATCATGAAGCTTGGGGGTAAAATCCACCACCATAATCCGGTAAGATATGCTTCATTATTTATTGCCCAATAGAGCATTGTACCCCAATTTATCTGTAAAAGGTTCCCAACGCCTAAATATTCTACAAAAGTTAACCCAAGTGTGCCGTACATAGCTGTGAAGAAAAAGTTTGATACTATAACCGGAAATATGGCCCTTATAATCTGCCTGAATATTATACTTAATCTGGATTCGCCTATTAGCATTGATGATAATATGAAATCTCTCTTCGCTATTGATAAAGTTATCGATCTGAAAGTTCTTGCACCAAATGCCCATCCGGTTATTACAAGTATCAGTATTGTTGGTAAATACCCGAGGGATTCGTGAATGCCAAGAAAATACGAGCCAAAAAGCATAATCAATAGGACACCTGGTATTATTAGAAATATATTTATGACCCCAGAAACAATATTATTTACTCTTTCTGATGCGAAACCCGCACTTATGCCAACAAAAATGGATATAAATGTACCCATAAAGCCAACTGCAAAACCTACAAGTAATGTTGGTGCTGCACCATAAAATAGCTGTGAAAAAACATCCTGGCCATATACAGTTGTGCCCAGTAGATGAGCATATGTTGGTGGTGCAGATCTTGCAAACTCATATTTATTTGGATTATATGGTGCAAAAAATTGGCCAAGCACGCTAAAAATTATCATTCCAACCAATATTACAAATCCCGCTTTCGCCTTATTGTTAATTAACAACAGTTTCAGAGGTTTTATTATTCCGTGATATTGTAATTGAACTTTATTTAAGAAACTATCTTTAGATGCGTCATTATTCATTATTCTCCCTCCTCCCTTATTCTGGGGTCAAAAAATCCGTATAATATATCAACTATTGCATTACCTACTAATACTGCTATAATTACCATCAAAAATATACCCTGAATCAGGGGGTAATCTAGAGAATCTATTGCCGTCATCATATACAGGCCAACACCAGGATATGAAAAAATTGATTCTTCTATTATAACACCGCTCACTGACAGGCCTATTGACATTGAAAATCCGGTTAAATTTGGTAATATTGCATTTCTATATGCTATTCTGTTTATCTGCTCTTTCCTTAAACCAAGAGTTTCGGAAAATTTTATAAAATCACTGTTAACATTAGGGATAATATTATTTCTCATGCCTAACACCCATCCACCTATAGATGTCAATACTATTGTTAATATAGGTAAAATCGAGTGATATATTGCACTTATTATGAATGGTAAATTGAATCCTATATTTACTGTTGAACTATATGCACCACCAATGGGAAATACACCACCACTCACAGAGAATACATCAAGTATTATAAAGGCGAGAACAAACGCAGGGAAAGATGCCATGAACATTGAAAAGAGATCAATTGATAAGTCCTTAACCGTGTTTCTATTAATGCCTGCATACCGTCCCAATCGATTACCGATAAAAAATGATATAGCTATTGAACTTATTACCAGATACAGCGTCCATGGTAACGCTTCTCTTAATATTGAACTTACAGGCTCCGGGAAAAATGCTATGGAAACACCCAGATTTCCATTTGCTAAATCTTTTAAGTATTGAAAATACTGGATATACATAGGTGCATGTGATATACCATATTCGGCCTCAAGCTGATGCTCATATATAGGATTTATTGATGCACCGCCTTGCTTTAATATGGATAGATACACAATTTCTGCTGGATTTCCAGGGATTAGTCGGGGTAATAAAAAATTTAATGTTATTGCTCCGTATAAAACTGCTAGAAACGCAATGATCTTTTTAAAAATATATTTATAGGGTATCATCATATTCACTTTAATTGTCTTTCATCCTCCTCTTTTTTATGTATATAGATGATATCCCTGCTATGGCGGCTATTGCAATAATTCCGGCTACAATGTAATAATCTTTATAGCTTGTTGTGTTAATATTCTGTTTTGAATAAAGATGTAGCATTACAACTTCCATAGGCCCTGGATACCATGGCATAGGTATCCAGTACGAATTGTTTTGGTTGGGGAATCCTCCAATAGAACTGTTAACGTATTCATACCAATCGGCAGAATATACTAGTGGTATCATTGGCATCTGGTTCAACATTATATTTGCCATATTATTAACCAGTACTTTCTGTTCTGAAGCATTGCTGGTTTTTGAGAAATTGTTGTAATAGTTCATGAAGTCTGTTTGTGTATAGTTCCATCTTTCCTCATTTACACTTGCAGTTTTCCCTATCTTTGTTAAGTTACCGATTAGCGCAGTGTAATCATACCAGGGATTGGGACCTATTCCTGTAACCGTATCCAGTGCCATCTGATAATTCCCGCTTGCAATATCTGCTTCCACCGTAGCCGCTGTTGGAGTCTGTATGGTTACCTTAAGGCCAATATTAGCCAGGTCTTTTGCTATAATAGATATGTCTGTATCCCAGTCAGTATATCCTGCGACTGAAATTAAAGTTAAGCTAGGCACTTCTGTTCCATTCGGCTCATATAATCTTCCACTTTTTATTGTAAAGCCGTGAGTCTCAAGTAATTTTTTTGCTTCGGTTATGTTATATTGCGCCAGTTTATTTGCTTCGTTTGCGTTTGTTGAATTTAGCCATGATAATTGCTGCTGTAATATATTTGCTGCATTGGCAGGTTTTTCATATCCATATTCGCCTATATTACATATATTTGTACGGTTTATTGACATGCTCATTGCCTGCCTGAAGTAACTTAAATTAAGTGGATATATTGCATCGTTTGTTATTAACGTAGACGGTTGACCTGGTGGGAAATAATAGTGGTTATATTTTGGATTATAATGAACAAATAACTTCGATACGTTTGGTTCAAAAGCTGATGTCCATTGAACCTTGCCTTCCTGCAAGGCTAACGTTAAGGCACTAGCACTTGTATAATCAACATAAACAACGTTTTTTATATGTGGTTCATCCGGTTTCCAATAGTGTGGATTTGCGGTTAACACTATTTTCTGGGCACTGAAGCTGCTTAAGACGTATGGGCCGGTCCCTATTGGATTGGTGACAACTTTACTGTTTGGACTTGATATGTTCTCCCATAATGGCTCTGGAAGCATGAAATTGGAGCCAATATAAAACAAACACTGTGTGTCTATTGTGGAGAAATTAAAATCAACTGTATACTGATTCACTGCTGTTATGTTTTTTATATGGCCCCACTGCCCCAGTAATTTTTTCTGAATATGGAATGTATATACCACGTCAGTAGAATTAAACGGCATGCCATTGCTGAATGTAACGTTATGCCTTAAGTTTAATGTTAGCATTGTATCGTTATGTGACCATGTATAATTTGTCGCTAACCATGGTATTGTTGTGCCATTGTAAGTGTTTATCTGCAAAAGTGGTTCATAAATCAACGACATTATACCAGCTGGGGCGCTCCATATATTAAATGGATTGAAATTATCTGTAAATGCCGGTGTAGGACCGGGTGAAATATATAAAGTTCCACTTGGACCATTATTTACATTATTCGGGTTAGCCGTCTGATCATTTTGATAAAAACTGGTTAAACTAGTAGCAACCATAATGAAAACAATTGCCATTACAATCGTTACTAACAATTTTTTGTTTTTCATATTCATACCTCTGAATATCATATGAATAAACCATTATGTATTTATATGTTTATACCTTACTCATACAATTAGTAAATAACATTCCTGTTTCAAATATTTAATCATTATGCATGACGCTATTAATAAAAAGTGATAATAAATATCTATAATAGTGCAGTGTTAACATTTTCTAGAGAGAGGTGTATGCTTCAAGTATCCAGAAGGAAATAAAAAATAATATAGATTTAAAACTTCAAAAAGAATACGATTTATATAGTAATAAAATAAGATGTATTTAATCTTGAGATTATACGATTCATGAATAGCTTTAATACTATCCATTAATGAAATTATATTATAGCATGATCCAGGGTAAATCTATTCTTTTAATTTTATATCATATGGTTGTGTATGTAATTTTGTGTAAATATAAACCCCCTGTTATCAATGAATTTAATCATTAAATAACAGGGAAGGATACCTCTTTTGAACACAAGGAGGTAATAAAATATGGAAAATACAGATATAA
>JAJZWN010000093.1:2530-4490 GCA_021846695.1 Thermoplasmata archaeon | reverse complement strand
ATTAAATATTGTTCCAGGCATTATAGTTATATCATTCCATCATATATTCATCAATGTTTAAAGAGAATTTACTGAAAGATAAGAATATCCTGGTTACAGGCGGAGGAACTGGCCTCGGAAAACAGATGACAGAAACTTTCCTGAAATTAGGTGCTACAGTATCAATAATTAGCAGGAAAGAAGAGCATCTTACCGCTGCAAAGGAATATTTTAATAATATGGGATACAAAATTGAAGCTGTGAAATGCGACATAAGGAATCCTGATGAGATTAAAAACGCAGTGGATTTAATAGAAAGTAAAACAGGGAAAATTAATGTTTTAATAAATAATGCTGCGGGAAATTTTATCAGCAGGACAGAGGACCTAACTCCTAAGGCGTTTGACACTGTAATGGGGATTGTTTTACATGGGACAGCATATGCTTCACTGGAAATGGGGAAAAGGTGGATCTCTAATTCCATGAAGGGAACAATACTGAGCATTGTGGCAACATACGCCTGGACAGGTTCCGGATATGTGGTGCCATCAGCAATATCCAAGGCCGGAGTTTTAGCCCTTACAAGGTCACTTGCAGCCGAATGGGGACATAAGGGAATAAGGACTGTTGCAATTGCCCCTGGAGCATTTAAGACTGAAGGAGCATGGTCAAGGCTTCTCCCTGGCGATGATTATGAAAAGCAGCTCATATCAGGAAACCCTGAAAGGAGGCTTGCAACAAAGGAAGAAATAGCTAACATAGCTGCCTTTCTTATCTCGGACATGGCATCCTATATCAATGGAGAAGTTGTTACTGCTGACGGAGGGCAGGCATTATATGGCTCCAGCATGTTCAACATGATGGAAAGCCTTCCTGATGATATATGGAAAATGATGAGACAAAGGTAATCAGGCAACATTATAACTGCTACCTGATAATTGTGCTATTATAACCTATATAAAACAATGTTTACAATATTTATAAGAATACCTTTTAATACTCTATTTTAGATGGATATTAATGGCATCTAACGCACGCATACGGTATCTAATTACATCAATTGGTTCGATTATAACTTTTATTTCAGGAATTATAGTATTGCTTTTATTGTTTATTTCGGGGCTTGGAGGAGCAGCACAACTTCTCTTTTTCAATCCAGCAGGAGCCGCAGTGATAGGCAGTTCTATTGTTATGGCAATTGTTCCTATAATATGGATCATTCTGGCATATATTATTTACACCAGGGCAGATGGAGGTAGAAGAAAGGATAAAGTTCTCAATGGTGTCATTATAATATTCCTCGGATTTATAATACTTCTACTGGGCGGCGGATTTGTAATAGGCCCTGTGATGGAAATAGTAGGCGGATTTCTATTGATATTATAGGGATATACCATAATAATACGATATTAAATTGCCAGTATTCTCAACAGATTGGAAAACTATAGCTAATTATGGGGCAAAGTCGGACACTCTGCCACATACAGCAATAAAAATTTACTTTAAGTATTTCTGGATTATAGGTTGAAATTAAATATATTTATTTTTATCAGGCTGTATTGTATATGCTTGGGAACAAATTCTGGAAGAAATCATAGATAAATTTCCGGAAATGTGCAGGATATTTTTATATAGTGCTAAACATTGACAAACGTATGGATAGTATTTTTAAATTGGGATTTCAAAAAAAGGAAACGGTCAGACAGGCTGCAGGAGAAAGCCTTGCACGATTTATTATAATAGCTATTGTTGCTGGCCTGCCTGCTTTTCTGGAAGGATTTGATGGAGAGATTTATTCATTCGGTTCAACATATATTGTTCCTTCCCTGACTGGCCCGCTATACCTCTCAATAGGGCTTATACTTACAGGATATGCTATAGGCATAGCCATATTCAGCCTTGTGGGTGGATACTTATTTGACAGGTATTCAGTTAAGAACACAGTTATTCTCTCTGTGCTGGTGTTTTCAGCCTTTACCAT
>JAJZWN010000093.1:0-1773 GCA_021846695.1 Thermoplasmata archaeon | reverse complement strand
ACTATAATAGGGGGGCCATTATACGAAGCTCTCTTATCTGAGGGATTCAAGAAAACCTCACTTCTGTCAGTAATTATACCTGCATTCCTGGCAGTATTGTTTGTGGTATTCACAAAAAAGATGACCAAAAGCACAATAGAAGAACATCCAGAATTCGAGAAGCAGGCATCATAATTTTTTAAATTTTAATTTGCTTTTAATTTGCATTTCTTAATTTATATATGTGCCTGTGCAAAAGATATAAAATTACAAGTATGATTACAGTTGGCAATGCAGCATAATAGGTGAAAAACCTGAATGAAAAATAAATATTTGATACAGCGGTGTAAATTACCATTATAATGGCTACTGCACCTATAATGTAATCTAAAATGGCAAGCCTTTCCATAGCTTCGGATTTTTACCTTATATATTAAGTTTTATTAAGTGACATGGTACATGGAGATAATTTTTATGTAAAATTATTAAATAATTAGAACCGATATATTGAAGGATGGGATTTGGGTGCAGAATTTGATAGCTCTTTTAAAAGGCTGTTATGGTGGATATTTATATCTACAAGGGGAGGAGAAATGCGTATTAAAGTAATGAAATCCCTGATGGAATCCCCTAAAAACGCTTATGGGTTAAGTTGCAGCCTTGGCGTAAATTACCGTACCATTGAACACCATATGAAAGTTCTGCTTTCAAATAATTTTGTTGTTGTACAGGGCCAGGGTTACGGGAAGGTGTACTTTCCAAGCCCCACTCTGATAAACAATATCAAAATATTTCAGGAAACTCTTGCTGCTGCAGGGATTAAATGGGATCCTTAATTATAGATTTATCATGCAATAAATCCCCAGATTATAGCAATAGCATACTAAATATAACATTTATAACACTTATTCCATGTTAAGTGCCGGCAAACCATGGCCGGAAGATAGAATTAAATTATATGTTAATTATAACGTAACTGTTTATTCAGATTTATACGTAATTTGCATCTTATTTATCTATAATTTGTGTGTAATTTTGAAATATCCTTAAATCAATTTCACTTATAATCTAATGATAAATATGAACATGAAAATGTTGGCAGCTATATTTATTGCTTTGACCATAATATTTGCAGGGCTTTTTATAGGTTTTTATGCCGTTGATAACTCAACAATTGCACATAAGGATACCCAGCTGAAAAAGTCGCAGGATGCGTACAGCGATGCAAAGGCATCATCAGCTCTTGAAGCCGCTTATGCCCACTGGAACAATATAACCATAGAGAATCTTGCGAATGTTTCTGCCGGATACACAGATAATGCAACATTGCACTGGATAGGTGGACCATTAAATGGAGTGTACTCTGGAATAGCAAACATAAATTCTACCTGGAGCAAGTTCTTTAAGACATGGTCAGCAGTGTGGTTTTATGCAGAAACACCGCCGACTGTGGTGGTAAATGGCAATTACTCAAATGTAACATCAACCAACCAGTTTATATTAACACCATTCAACAATGAAACACAGGTACAGTACCTGAATGTAAGCTATACACTTGATATGATGTATATGGACAACAGCTGGCACATATACAATGAAATATGGCATATAACAGGGTCTGGATATGTATCATATGCACAGGAATTTGCAGAGTACAATGAGATCAATGCATTGTCATTGCAGCACTGGAACCAGATAGCAATTGAGAATCTATCTCTGATAATGAAAGAATATGCAAATAATGCAACATTGCACTGGATCGGAGGGCCATTAAATGGGACATATTCCGGAATA
>JAJZWN010000017.1 GCA_021846695.1 Thermoplasmata archaeon | reverse complement strand
ATATTCAATAATTAGTTAATATTTAAACAATTTTCAAATCCCATGAAAGTTATAATTTTTAAAATAACAACAAATTAATTATTTTTCAGATAATTATAACATATGCATATATAATAGTAATGTTTATATGATAATATTAAATTTATTAACGTAGGTGGAATAATCGATGCACTTAAACATAAGGCATCAACACCTATATTTTACCTGAAGATAGCAGGGGATTTACGCCCGGGGAAACATTAACCGATACCTTTGAAGGGCTTAATACTCCATATGTGAAGGCAAATTATGTCGATGAACCAGGAAGCTTCAATGCTTTGGAATGAGGTAGTTCACCACTTTAATCCAGTTATTTTTTCGTACATATGAATGTATAAATCTGAAACTGTTTTAACAATATTTTCCGGCAAAGGTTCTATATCCGGCTCCGGTTGATTATTATCCCTGGCATCATAGAGTTTCTGGTGGTATCCTGTTTTTCTGTAATATTGCCTTACCATTTCCTTGCTGAGTTCATTTACCTGCCCGTTCTCATAATCTTTCTTATCCCAGAACCTGTCTTCATCCAGCGTGCCGAATGTATCAATTATTACCGGTTTTCTTTCAAGGCCCAGTGCAAATTCTTTCTTTCCATCGGCATGAATAAGCCCCCTGCTTTCCACAGAACTATTTATCCTTCTGTCTATCTTAAAAATGGTTTCCTGAATCTCGCATAATTCACCGGCATCAAGGCCAGAAATTTCAAGTGCCTCATCAGTATGAAGATATCTATCAAACTTTTCGAATTTTGTTGAAACTTCAAAAAATGGGTCTGGAAGTTTTTCTCCATAAACAGGAGGATTCTTGAAACCCAGGGAATGATAGTCAATTTCCCCCGATTTTACCCTGTCATAGGCGGAACCAGCAAGATAGTACCTTGTTATAAACTCCAGAGGTACCATATAATTTGAAAGAAATTTATAACCGCGGTCTATCTGCCTGAATTTTTTTACTTTCATTTCTGAATCAGACACAAGTTCAATAAAATCTGTATCTATCCCCAGGGATGATACAATATTATACCAGTAAGTTGAGGTTCTGCACAGTGATTCGCCCTTATGTGGGATAGAATCTGGAATAATCTTATCGAATACGGATATTCTGTCCGAAAATTTAAAGACCAGATCCTTCCCATCGTCATATACATCCTTTACCTTGCCTTTTCTAAGAAGTTCCATGCCCATAAATAGTTAATGCCAATATAATTTTATTGCTTTCTAATGAATAAATATTTGTGAGTCACCCAAATTTAAACATAAAAATTAATTATCAATGCTAAATAACGGTTCATGCTTGTATACATGGTAAGGCACGGTGAGACATATAATAATGCGTCTGCTGTATTTCCTCTTGATGATACTGAATTAAATGAAAATGGATTGGAACAGGCCAGGGAAACGGGAAAATATCTGGAACAGTTATATTTTGATGCTGTATACAGCAGCCCGGTTTTGCGGGTAAAACAAACACTTGAAAATATGGGAATTGATAGATATATCACGGACAACAGGCTAAGGGATATTGGCACAGGGAAGCTCACAGGAATGAAAATAACGGAAATTGAATCCAAGGATCCGGCGTGGTACTCAACATTTCAGGATGGGGTTGAGAACAGATACGGTGTGGAAAAGTTTTCTGATCTCAAAAAAAGGGTGAAGGAATTTATAGGTTCTATTTCAGGGAATGGTTTTAAGAAGGTACTTATTGCAACACACCTTGAACCGATCCGTGGTATGTATTCGCTGTCAACAGGAGTGGAGGGGCTGCCATTGACGAGTCTTGAAATTAGCAACTGTTCCATATCTATTTTCTCTGTTGAAGGTTTTGATATAGAATTGAAAGGGTTTAACTGGCTTCCACTAAACAACTACCCCGATAGGAAAAATAAATCTTTCAATTAATCTATTATTGATTTCTCAATGTATATTGACTGATATTTATAATAGTCGTCAGGAAATACAGTTACGGTAGTACCTTTATTTTCAGATATTGCCAGGGATGCCATATAATTAGCACCCGACGAAGGGCCAACAGAGTAAGTTATATTTAGCCTTGAGTTGCCTGACACCCTCATATGCATCGTCTTCCGAGACGGTTACAAAATTATCTATAAGAGATTTATAGGTATCAAGAAGAACTCTGTGGTTTGATTTAAATGGATTGCGCAATCCAACTATTCTTGACCCTTCTGCTGGAAGTACGCCTGTGACATTTATGTTGTATTTTTCCTTAAAATATCTGGCAAGCCCTGTAATAGTCCCACCGGTGCCTACTCCCACCACAATATTGTCAATATGCTCCAATTTTTCATTAATTTCAGGCCCGGTTCCGTAATAATGGGCGTTAGAATTCATAATATTTGCATGCTGGCTTAGCCTGTAGTATTTTTCCGGATATTTTTCTATCATGTCTTCTACATAGTTTATTGAGTTTTCTGTGCTATTGCCTGGAGTTGTTACAACTCTGGAACCAAAACTTGAAAGCAATTTCTTCGTGGCGTCAGGTGCCGATTCCGGAATGACTATCTCGTTTTTTAAGTTAAGTATACTTGAAATTCCAGCAATAGCAATACCGGTATTTCCTGATGATGCTTCTATAATAGTCTGGTCGCTTCGCAACTCTCCGCTTTTAAGTGCATAATCTATCATAAAAAATGCTGCCCGATCCTTAATTGACCTGAAGCGATTGTAATATTCAAGTTTAGAATATATTCCTGTTTCTCCTATTTTGAATAGTGGTGTGTTTCCAATTCCAATTTTATTGGATTCCATAGCAATTTCATTAAATAGTGACATGAATAGCAAATTAAAATTAAGTAATTAACACTATTGAAAGACCCGGAATATTAACTAAACATAGTATATATTCTAACATGCTGATTTTTCTATAAAATTTTCTTATTCTTGAATCACAGAGCCGGAACAGGATGGTTTCCTTAATGTGCCACATATAGCTTTTCCAGGATAGCAAGGAGAGCCGGCTTATGCTGCCGGACTATTTGCATTATTAAAATTGTACAGTGCGTATAGAAAAAATAATATACGATATTTAAATGTTAATGAGTGGAATATACATTTAAGGATGGAAAGATATACCAGGATGACAATGAAATTTACACAATAAAATCAAATTCATCTTCCCTGGGAGCGAAATCAATAGAGATATCAAATACCTCGGGCCTCCAGAGTGTTTATATTGACAAAGCACCTGGTGGCTATAAAATTAGCCAGGGATCTATGGACATGGGAACCCTTTCCAGAAACCTTGTAATGAGCTATAACGGCAGGACATATTCTCTATCAAAGCCATATGCAGATATGGATACCAGAAAAATGGACATTAAATCCGATGATTCTAAAATAGGCACCCTTACTTTCGGGGCTGGTGTCCTAACGGGCACATATGATTATATGAATGATGAAGTACCGGTTATAGTCTATATGAGTGTTATGTCCCCCTATGTAAAATCTACATATAATGGGATAAATGCACAGAATCCGCAGGGGAACAGAAGAGCAAATGCATACAGGATGCCACGGATATATGCAATTTTATCCAATGTTATTTTCCTTGTTGCAATTGTTATTATTGTATTCTCAACATCTCTTGGAATACCGGGAGATTACGATTTCCTGATACTGATAATAGTCATAGCCCTTTCATTCGTTATACGGTCTGCAGGACGGAAGAAGTACCAGGAAGAGCACAAAAATGATGAAGACAATGGAATGAATAAAAATTTATAACCATATACAATTATCATATATTATGGATTTTTATGATCAGATAACTTCTCTAATAGTTAACGGGAAAATTAAGGATAAGGATCAGCTTCAGAGAGAGAAACTCTTATTATCAAAAAAATTCAATCTCGACGTTGTTCCCAGTGATGTAGAAATTCTTAATTATGGAGATAATAGAAGATTTGTGCAGTTGCTGAGGAAGAAACCTACCAGGACTGTGTCAGGAGTTGCGGTTGTGGCGGCTATGACATCCCCTGAAGCTTGCCCCCACGGCAAATGTATTTTCTGCCCTGGTGGAATTGACAGCAATTCTCCCCAATCATATACAGGGTATGAGCCATCTGCCCTCAGGGGAAGGACAAATTATTATGATTCTTATAATATTGCATTCAGCAGGCTAAAACAGCTGGAAACAATAGGCCATGATACCAGTAAAGTTGATTTAATAGTCATGGGTGGTACATTTACCGCCAGATCCAGAGAATACCAGGAAGAATTTGTTAAAGGATGCATTGATGGAATGAACAGGAAAATATCCCCTACGCTGGACCAGGCAATACTGGAAAATGAATTTTCACAGAGGCGCTGTGTTGGCATGACTATTGAAACAAAGCCTGACTGGTTCAACGAGAGGGAAATAGATGAGGCGTTATCCTACGGGACAACTAAGGTTGAGCTTGGCATTCAGGTACTTAATGACAGGATACTCAGGCTTAACAGAAGAGGGCATGGCGTGCAAGAAATAGTGAGGTCAACCCAGCTCGCAAGGGATGCGGGATTGAAGGTTTTATATCACCTTATGCCAGGAATGTACGGGTCGTCCTATAAAGAGGATATAAAAAGCTTTGATATGGTTATGGGTGATGAGAGGTTCAGGCCAGATATGCTAAAGATATATCCAACGCTCGTTGTAAAAAATACGGCATTGTATAAGTACTGGAAAGAAGGAAAATACATACCATACGATACTGAAAAGGTAGTCAGGATGGTTACCTATTTTATGAAAAACATGCCACCATGGGTAAGGGTAATGAGGATGCAGAGGGATATACCTGTTAATTTTATTGAGGCAGGGGTAAAGAGGAGTGACCTGCATAACCTTGTTGACCTGGAAATGGAGGAAATGGGAATAAAAACTATGGAAATTAGAAGCCGGGAAGTTGGAATAATGAAAGATTCCTTTGGAAATGATTATACCCTCACAAGAAGGAATTACAGGGCATCCGGCGGTGATGAAATATTCCTTTCCTTTGAGAGTTCGAATGGTGATATTATTGGATACCTCAGGCTTAGAATTCCATCAGAAATGGCACATCGCAAGGAAGTTCTATCCTCATCAGTGATAAGGGAAATAAAGGTTATGGGAAATATAGTACCGATAGGTGAAGAGTCCGGAGAAAACTGGCAGCACCATGGATTCGGGAAAAAACTGCTGGATGAAGCCGAAAGGATATCACTTGAGGAATATGGTAAAAAGCGTATAATTGTAATCAGTGGAATAGGAGTTAGAAACTATTTCAGGAAATATGGATATGAAAGGCTGGGTCCCTATATGGCCAAGGAAATTTCTTAATTATTTCCAGTTCTTCCACTGATTCAGATAACCTTCTGACATTTCCCTGAGTTTTTTTACATCTTCCGGCGGGAGTATATTTACTTCTCCTATCATTTTTGCTGTAACGAAAATTCTTGCTGATTTTTCAAGAACCTGGGATGCTATAATTGCTCTCTCCATGTCTGTGCCAACAGATACAGCCCCGTGATTTTTCATTATGGTAGCGTTATTCAACTCCAGCCCTTCAACAACATATCTGGCTAATTCCATGGTCCCTGTTAAAGCGTAACGGGATACATTCACCCGGTTTCCCAACAGCATTGCCGTGTCCTCTGTCACAGGAGGAATGCCGTCACCGGTAACTGCCAGTACTGAAGAATATATAGAATGTGTGTGTACTATTGCCATTACATCAGCCCTATTTTTATATATTTCATAATGCATCAGGCGCTCACTTGAAGGCTTTAATTTTCCGTCTATCACTTTACCATCAATATCGGTGATAACCATATCCTCTGCATTGCTTTTATTATAGTTTGTACCACTTGGCGTAATAACTATATTGCCATCTTTGGCCCTCAAACTGATATTCCCCCATGAACCGACAGTAAGATTGCTGCTTACCATTTCCCTGCAGGCATTTAAAACAATTTCTCTTTCTTCTGAATAAAGCATTCTAAATAATTGCCATTCTCTATAAAATATTTTTTTGTTTTTATTTTTTAACAAGAATTGTGTCAATTTCCGGTTCTTTAATTATAAACTTGATATCTGATGTCATTCTTATATTGTGTGATCTGCTAGTCCCAACCACTATACAATCCGGGTTATCGGATTTAATATAATTTCCAACCTCTTCTTTTATTCCTGTGAAGCCACCGGACCGCACAATTCTTATTTCTATCTTGCTTTCAGATAGTATGCCAGGATTTTCCATCAGTGCTTTAAAACCATGAACCGGATTTTTGTCATATTTCCGCAAATCCAGTATTGTAACATTTGACCGGTTAAGTTTTGCAAGTTGAAGGGCAAAAAATACGGCCGCCCGTGTATTAATAGATTCGGAAAGTGGCAACATAATATTGCTATATGGATAACCTCTCTCCCCTGAACTCAAGATTGCCACTGGTATTGAGGAGTTTTTCAATACATAATCTCCTATATTGCCAAAAATTGAGCTTGAAAGCATTGACCTTTTTCTTGTTGAAAGTATAAGAAGGTCATAATAATGGCCCGATGTTTCCATAACCAGCCCTTCCCTTGCATTATCAAATGTTTGGATTTTTGGTATGACCTTTATTCCTGCTTTTTTCCCCTCGTTGTAGGCAGTAGTTACTACACCAAGCCTCCCGGAAATGTCTATCGGGTCATTTTTTTCCCTGATGGTTATAGCAGTTATTTCTGAATTATTAGCTTTAGCCATATCATATGACATTTTTAAAACCTTGCTGGAATTGGTGCCTTTGAACATTGGAATTATTAAGTGGTCTATTTTCAGGTAATATGACCTTGAAGACTCAAACATATTATATTTATGTTTGAAAAGAATATAAAAATTGCTATTTTTAAGTGTGACAACCTGTGGTTCTTCAAAAATCATACAATTATGCTCCGGCCGGGATTTGGACCCGAGTCGGGGGATTGAGAGTCCCTAATGCTTGGCCTGGCTACACCACCGGAGCTTAAGAAGAGTATTACTTTTTTATATTTAATATATTCATTCCATCCACGGAGAGATGCCCTTTCCTATTATTTAATGATCAATTTATTGATAACAGAGGGTTTATATTTAACTAGAATTATGTACACAACAGGATGATAAGAAATTCCGTATATAAAAATATATAAAAATATATAAAAATATATAAAAATGTATGTTAATGGGAAAGTCTTTTTAGCCTGATTTACATGTATATATATGAAACCTATGGCAACCAAGATTGTTGTTATTATCATAGCGGCGGCAATTGTTGCACCGGCTGCATACTTTGCATATGAATACTACTCAAAATCAAATGTCCCATCATCCATACAGCCTTTTCAATATATACCGGGAAATTCAACAGTGATATCAACCGTGCATACGAATGGAACTGAATACTATTTATACATGGATGGCGGCAGTATTGGAATAGTAGCCAATATTTCAGCTATTTCACAGGTTGACCCGAATTTAACTGCATCAAATAGCCCTGCTGCTGTATCAGGTTCAGGCACTGCAGGATTATTCTCCGGGTCCAATGTCAAAACCATTACCTATGACCATGTTACAGTCTACGAAATACAGAATATCAACGTATCAGGAATACTTCAAAATATGCTAAACGTATCATTGAAAAATACAAACACTACAGCAAACATATTTGCATACGATACATCAGGAAATTTCATAGTTATCGGGGAACAGAAAGCGATAAATGAGTCTATATCGGCCCACCTATCATCGAGAGATGCGGTAAGCTTCAAAGGGTATATGAATGATAGTTCCAACATTTCTCTGTACTACAGGGCGAATAATACAATTCCCACTATAAGCTATATTACAATGAACTCAACATCCAACAAAACATATTTTAATATAAGTCCTGTAAATTCAAATGACCTCCAGGTTGACAAATTTCTTATTCAAACGGCAATAAGCAATTCTAATGTATCCCGGGAAATAGGAAATAACTATACAATTACAATATCAAACAGTCAGATACATTTAAACATAGATAAGGGCTATACCAGCCTGCCAGCAGTACTTAAAACGTTAAATATAGGAGTTATATAAGTAATATATGTCAAAAACCTCTACTATTTATTTACAGTACATTAAAAACTATTACAGATCCAGAAGTTTCTTCCTGATGCTTTTCCTTATACTGCTTATAGGTTCAATGATGTCATATTTTTCATTTAAATATGTAAATGATCTTCCATCGTTCCTGGGCGGCACTGTATTCCCGGCCTCTATGAAGGTTAATGTATTCTATTATCTCTGGACACTTGTACTCTTATATATACCTGTATTTGCATCAGTATTCTTCGGGTCTCCTGCCATATCCAGCGAGATAGAAAACAAAACAGCATATTTTATATTTCCATTGCCAATTAATAGATACAAATTATTCTTTGGAAAATATTTTGCAGCATTCACAGTTACAATGTTTATTGTTGGAATATACCTGATATTCGAAGTTTTTACATTATCATACCTTTTAGGTGCTATACCGGCCACCTATTTTTCATACTCGTTCATAATGCTGGTTCTGTTCATATTAAGCATAATGTCTGTAACTTTCCTTATAAGTGCAATATTCAATAAAAACACATATGCATACATTACAGTTTTTGTTATATATTACATATTTTTTGAAGCAGGCTCCTTTATTATAGAATTATTATACAAATATACTCCGGTATATTTCCTGAATGATGCAGCCAGCATCATAGAAAGGGTATATATAAACATAAACCCTGGCAATGCGTTTGTAAGCCATATAGATATTAATCCTGCATCATTTTCTGAAATAATGCTTTCTGCCCTTATAATGGTGATATATGCGGTAATAGCACTGGTAATAGGCATGTTGCTGTTCGATAAAAAGGAGGTGTCCTGATGGAAATATATCTTGACAGTTTAACAAAAAATTATAGAAAGATAAAGGCACTTGATTCAATAAACCTTAAAATAGAAGGGCATGGGTGTACCGGACTGCTTGGGCCCAATGGAGCAGGAAAAACTACAATGTTAAAACTGTGCACGAACATAATAAAACCGTCACATGGCAAGGTTGAATTAAATAATGTAAATGTTGCAATTTATCCAGAAAAGGCACTTGAACCTGTTGGTGCACTTATCGAACAGCCAGAGTTTTACAGTTACCTTACAGGATATGAGATTCTGGAATTTACATCAAAGATAAAAGGCATCGGGAAGGACGAATTCAAATCAGAGATGAAACGCCTCGGGGAACTTACCGGGATAGATGCATATGCCGATAGAAAAACCGGCACCTATTCACGCGGGATGAAACAGAGGCTTGCATTATCAGTGGCAATGCTTGGAAACCCGGAAATAATAATACTTGATGAACCTACTTTCGGTCTTGATCCAAAGGGCATGGTTGATGTGAGGAATATTATAAAAGATATAGCTAAGGAGCATCTAGTTCTTCTGAGCACCCACCTGATTTCTGAAGCGCGTGAGTTATGTGACAGGACTATAATTATTAACGGCGGGAAAATAGAATATGATTCAGCTATGTCTGCTGAGCGGAGTTTATTAAAAATTACAGCCACGAACAGTATCGACATAACCGGTGACAAAATAAAAGATTATTCCCGGGATGGAAATGTGTTTATAATTGAGAAAAACCCAAGCTTCAGCAATTACGATATAATAGGTGATTTAATTAAGCAGGGGCTTAAAATAGAATATGTGGAAAAATTCGATAATCTTGAAAATATTTATGTTTCAGTGATAGGAGGAAAGGCTAAAGATAATAATTTTTCATAATATAGCCCGTTAAACTGCTAATTGATGAAAACCTTCTCCCGTTGAGAGCCAGCCCGTTACGGTTGTATTTTATGTGCAGAAATGGTATTTCTGCCGATGACAGGTATTTGCATAGTGAGTCAAAAGTGGTTCCGGAATCTATAAACACATACATGGAAGGTTCATCAATTGCCTGTGAGATTACATCTTCCATTGATCTGAATACCCCGAGCCTTACGAACTTATAGTCAGGCATTTTTATTTCCTGCTCTATTACCATGGTATCATCCTGCTCCACTTTCTTTAATTTTGTATTTGTATATTCCTCAACAGAAATTTTTTTAGCCATTTTTCTGACAGCGACAAAAGTAGAAACATTCCTTATATTCTCTTTAAATCCTGTTAATATATTCCGATCATCCCCTATAAAAGCGAAATATTTAACATCCGTATTAGCCAGCATCTCCTCAAGATCGTCATAATTTATCATATCTTTTTTCCTCCTCAAGTATTTTTTCAATTTTGCTAAATTCATCACCGGTGGCTTTCAACATCCCAGATATCAGATTTTGCCTCCATGCTTCCTTTATTATTTCCTCATATGCGTCATCTATGCTTTTGTAGAATCCAGCTGACACCATTTTGCTAATTGCTTTTTCAATAAGTGGATCCGGATGGATACTGTTATTTTTGGTGATTATCCCTATCCTTTTTATGGAAATGTATTCTAATACAGCCATTCGTATAAATTCTGACCGGCTCGCATAATTGCTGTTGTATGAGAGAAAAGAATCTATTTCTTCGAGTTCGTCATTAGATATACGTATGGTGAGCTTTTCACTCTTTTCTGTCATTATTATGTTAATAGATATATCTGTATTTAAATTTATTGTTTGTAAGGACAATATTCTAGAAATGTACATTTAATTTGTTAGAGCTAAATAATATACATAAGTTAATTAGCCTTAAAATAAAGGATTCAGGAATACAAATAATAAAATCATCAAACTCTAATTTTTTTTAATTTTATTTTGTACATTTAATTTTAAAAATTAATAATAAAACAATATTAATTAACGTGTTTATAATTAGATATTATGGAATTTGATTATAATAAATTACTAAAGGATGCATCCGGCGTTCTATCGTCCAAAAACCGGACAGAAGATCGGCTAAAGGTGCCTGAACCGGAGATAATATACGAGGGAAAATCTACTATTATCAGGAATTTTATTGATATTACAGAGATGCTAAACAGGAATCCGGAGGATCTGGTAAAATATTTTACAAAGGAATTCGGGATAGGAGCTTCCGTAGCCGGCAGGCGGCTTATTATCAATAGAAAACTCAGGGAAGAAGAGATCAGGGAAAAATTGAATGCCTATATGGCTACATATGTACTCTGCTATGAATGTTCCTCGCCGGATACTACAATAGAGAAAGTTGGCAGGACATACCTTCTCGTATGTAAGGCGTGCGGTGCAGAGCATCCAATTAAAGCTTCAAGGGAAATTAAGGAAAACGAAGACCAGCTTACTGAAGGAAAAACCTACACAGTCCAGATCACAGAAATTGGCAAATCCGGAGAAGGGCATGCATTTTATGGTGATTTCACAATATATGTGCCGGGAACAAAGAAGGGAGAACGCCCAAAAGTATTGATCAAGAAAATCAGGAAAAATATAGCAATAGGGGAAGTCGTAAAATAATGGACAAAATAATTCTGGATACCAATATATTGATTTATGCAATTCAAAACAAAATTGATCTTGAAAATGGCATAATGTCAATAACCCCGAGGATGGAGCCACTTATCCCCGCATGCGTTCTGGCCGAATTGCGTGGGCTGGCAACAACAAAATGGTATGCAAAGGCAGCCTTGAAATATAGTGAAAGGTTTAAAAACATAGAATCCCATGGTGAAGGAGATTTCTGCATAATGGTGGTTGCTAAATCATTAAATGCCGCGGTTCTTACAAACGACAGGCGTTTTCGCAAAATATTGAAAAATAAGGGAATTCCGTGTGTTACAATGGGCAACCAGAATAACCTTCAGTTTTATTGATTCCTATAGCCATTAAAAATATTATAAATATTATAGAGATATACCCATACATGGATTATAACTTATACAATACAATAAAGATACTTAAAAAGCTCTCCGGTTCAGGCAATACAGTATATATTTCATCAGGCGAACTTGCTGAGGAACTCGGTGTTAGCCAGCAAACATCATCACGGTTTATTATAGAACTGGCTGATAAAAAATATATCGAAAGGACATTGCAGAACAGGAAACAGAAGATTACATTGCTGGAGCCCTCCCTTGATCTGCTATATTCGGAATTAAACCAGCTCAATTCCATTCTTGAGATGCGGCAGGAATTTAATTTAAAAGGAGAGATACAGAGTGGATTGGGAGAGGGAAAATATTACATTTCCCAGGAAGGTTACATGGCCCAATTTCTCGACAAATTAGGAATTTCGCCATACCCTGGCACATTGAATATAAAAATTTTTCCTGAATATGAAAACGTTCTGAGAAGGATACGCAGTGCCGATGGAATACATATAGGTGGATTTAAAGATAAGGAAAGGACATTCGGCGGGGTAAAATGTTTCTCAGGGAGAATCGATGGTACCAGGGCATGGCTAATTTTCCCTGAAAGAAGCAATTATACCGATATTGTTGAGATCATTTCGGATAAGTTCCTTCGAAAAGATTTAAAACTTCAGGATGGGGATGAATTAAATATCAGGGTAGCACTTGATCACTGAATAATATGAAAGCTGTAGCGTTATTTTCCGGCGGCAAGGATTCGTTTTTGTCGGCTATGATGGCCGTGGAACAGGGATATGAAATTATCTACGGGGTAACAGTTGTTCCTGAAGAGTATTCAATGATGTTCCACTATCCAAACTCGAGGATATCAGAATATGCCGCTTCACTTCTTGGTTTCAGCATTAAATATATCAACGAAAAGGATTACAGGAGCTACCTTGGAGAAATATGCAGGAATGGCATTGATGCCATAATAACTGGTGCCATAGCTTCAGATTACCAGAAAACCAGAATAGAAAGAGCATGCTATGATACCGATACTATCATATACTCCCCCCTGTGGAGAAAAAATCAGGAATGTATCATAGACCAGTTAATTTTGCGCGATATACGGGCTATGATTGTATCTGTATCAGCCGAAGGGTTGGGAGAAGGTGACCTTGGCGCTACAATTGATAGAGATTATTTCCAGCATCTAAAATATATTAATGGAAAATATGGAATAAATATAGCTGGCGAGGGCGGGGAATATGAAACTTTTGTCTACGGGCTTGGAAACATGGAAATACATGGCCTTAAGAAAGAAAAAATATGGAAAAATTCAGGAGGATATATGATTCTCAGCACCTGATGCCGTGATGATAAAATTGTACCAGGTCAATGGCTTTATAACACATTTATTCATAATTACATTGAAACCGAAATAGATGCAATTATACGGAGGAGCCACATTTTATTATACAATTAATATCTGTGTGCCAGGTTATAACCCTTTAAGTTTTATTGTTAATAATATATACAATTATTTTTAATTTACTATATATTATTAATTATCTCTTCTCCAGACATCTCTTTCTTGCAGTAAACACATTTAATTGTTAATGGGTCAGCATTCACAGTCATAAACTCGGATTTTACTGGTTCACCAGCATTTGTTATACAGTTCTGGTTTGCACATTTAACTATGCCTTTAAACACCTGTGGCATATCAAGCTTGAACTTCTCTATGATTTCATAATTCTTAATTATGCTAATAGTGGCTTCATTTGCTATGAGTGCTATTTTGTCCAGTTCAAGTTTTTCAAGGAATTTATTTTCTATTTTTATGACATCTTTATAGGCAAGCTTCTCACTGGTGACCCTGATGCCAATACTTATAGAATTTGACTCGTCAATGCCAAGAATGGCAAGGACTTTCAGGGCTTTCCCGGCGGCTATATGGTCTATTACTGTCCCATCCTTTATTTTTGATATTTTTAACGTTTTATCCATTTTATTCACCTGCTATCATAGAAATTATAGCCATCCTAACAGGTACCCCATAATATGCCTGCTTGAAATATCTTGCAGCAGGAGTATTATCTACCTCTGAGGAGATTTCGTCTACCCTTGGAAGAGGGTGCATTATAATAGCTCCCTTCTTTAACTTATTCACATCACTTACAGTTATTTTATATGAACCGATAAGCCGTGCGTATTCATTCTTATCCGTAAACCGCTCTTTCTGTATCCTTGTAACATAAAGTATGTCGGTTTCCCCGAGATATTTAGTAATGTCAGTTGAAATATTCATATTTAGCCTGCCCTTTACGTCATTGTATACATGTTTCGGTATTGCAAGATTTTCCGGAGAGACAAGGTTAACAGTGACATTATACCTCGAGAGGGCAGAGAGCAGTGAATGAACTGTCCTGCCATATTTAAGGTCACCAATAATAGTTATGGTTTTGCCGTCTATGGAACCGAATTCTTTCCTTATTGTATAAAGATCAATAAGGGTCTGTGTGGGATGCTCACCAGAACCATCTCCTGCGTTGATTATGGGCTTTGATGAGAATCTGGATGCAAGAAATGCAGCTCCTTCAAGAGGGTGCCTGATTACAATAAGATCGGAATAGGATTCCACTATTCTTATAGTATCCGCAAGTGTTTCTCCCTTTGAAGTCGAGGACGTTTTTGAATCAGCCATGCTGATTACTGAACCTCCAAGCCGTTCCATTGCTGATTCAAAGGATAGCCGTGTCCGTGTACTGGGTTCATAAAAAAGAGTTGCAAGTATTTTAGAGGACATAACATTAATTTTCTTTCCTGATTCTATATTTTCAAGCATCTTATCTGCCCGGGAAAATACTTCATTTATGTCTTCACCGTCAAGGTCAGAGATTGAAATAATGCTTCTGTTTTTTAACATTATTACCATAATTATTAACACTATCTTTAACTTTATTATAAATGGTTATGTATATTATAATAACAGATTTTTATAAATAAACAGATTATTTTAGAATGTGTTTTTCCAGCAAGCAGTTATATTTTATTGATATTAAATTTGGCAATATTCATGTAAACGGGTGTTTCATGCCGCGCCATAAATAAGATTCATTATAATGTTCAAAAGTAATTTATAATGAGAATAAATATGCAATAATGGAAGACCTGAAAGATACTGTAAAAAAATATTATATTGCTGTAGATAAAAATGATCTGGATACCCTGTTTTCTATATTTGCCGATAACATAGTTTACAAACGACCCGGATACGAACCTATAGAGGGCATGGCAAACTTTAAAGAGTTTTATCAGAAGAATAGAATAATAAAAGAGGGTCACCATACCCTATCGAATATCATAGCAAGCGACCCTTATGTGATTGTTGAAGGAGAATTCAATGGTATTTTAAAGGATGGCAGCAAATCCCACACAACTTTCGTTGATGTGTATACATTTTCCAGCGGGAAAGCCATAAAAAGGCATACTTATTTCGATGGGCAGAGCGTTTAATTTTCCTATCAATAATCCTAAAATAATATTTTATCAAGCTCCACGCCGAGCCGTATAAAATCAATGCTCCATAGATTAATCAAAAAATGTCCAGGATAATTGTAAAATCCGTATGGATGGAGGACCCTGGAATAATCTCCATAAAAACGCCCCAGTTTTGTGATATCAAAACCAGTGTAAAAACCAAGCATCCCAAGTATAGCACCCGCCTTTGGGAGTGAAATTGTAAACCTTGTGGCTTCCTTCCCGCATTTTGCACATTTTTCCTCAATGGATATTCCCGCCTCATCCTCTATTTCCTTTACGGTCCGGGAATATTTTGTGTAAGCCTTTGAATGATTTCCACAGAGCGCAATCCCGCTTAGAAATATGGTATTGCCTGTTGGAACATATTTCTCTCCCATGTAATGCCATATCCGGCCAGTAAATTGCTGTAAGCCATATAATATAAATTTTTTATCTATCAATCTGTGCCATTCCATGTGTTCCAGTGCAATTTCGTATGGATTGTTTTCAGTTTTCATCATTGAAATTATTTTTACCAGTGAAATTCGTTCAAGAAAAAATCTGGTATTCTCGAATGCTGCACTGGCCATTCCGTTTTTAGCAGAAAAATGTGCCTGTTTCAGGGCAGTAATGGCACTTCCTGTTATATTATAAGAAAAGTGTTTGTCTGTTTTGTCTGTTATATATTGCATCAACTCAATTGCTTTGCTTTCATAATTTTCATTTATAATCACATTATTTCCCAGATAATCCAGTATTGACCGTTTTTCAAAGTTAGCTGTATATTTTTTATATTTAAAAGGCTTATCTTTTCCCATATCCACATGTATTCATTTATATTTTAAATGCTTTTATTGTAATCTGGATCCGGAATTGTGATAAAAATTAATAATATATGAATGATTACTTAACATGGATTCATTAATACATGGCTTTCATAAGATGACCGTAGATGAAAGAAGACAGATCATCAGGGAGTTTTCAGGCCTCTCTTCAGAAGATATGGAGGCAATGGATTACAGGATGGATATTAGCACCGCCGGAAATATGATAGAAAATGTGTATACTATTATGGATTATCCAGTGGGAATTGCCACAAACTTCAAAATTAATGATAAAGAATATTTAATACCTATGAGCCTCGAAGAACCATCTGTTATAGCTGCGTGTTCCAATGCCGCCAGATATGCACGGCCAGGAGGCTTTACCGCATATTCTACTAATTCTTATATGCGGGGCGAAATTGAATTATATAATGTACCGGACCCGGATTATGCAGCCATAAATATTCTTAAAAATAAGGAAAATATATTGAAAATGGCAAATACAAGATCAAAAACACTCTCAGGCATGAATGCTGGTGCAAAATCAATAGACCTGCATTTTGTTAATAATGAACTTATAATTAATATTATAATAGATGTGGCTGATGCTATGGGCGCTAATATAATAAATACCATGCTCGAATATGTGTCAGGCTATATAGAAGAACTCACAGGAGGACAGGCAAATCTCAGGATCATGAGCAACCTTACAACAGAAAGAATTACATATGCATATGCAAAATTTGACGGGAAAATGCTTGGAGAGGAAACAGTGGATAGGATAATACGGGCAAATGAATTTGCAAAAAATGATATATACCGTGCCACTACCCATAATAAGGGTATAATGAACGGCATCGATGCTGTGCTTCTGGCAACCATGAATGATTTCAGGGCACAGGAAGCAAACTCACATGCCTATGCATCCATGGGTGGATATGGCCCACTGACAGAGTATAGAAAAGACATTGACGGGAATTTGATTGGATCAATAAAAATCCCTATAGCTGTTGGCACAGTAGGCGGGGCAACAAAAACATCCAGAAAAGCAATGCTTGCAATGAAGATAATGGGAATACATGGATCCGGTGAATTTTCAAATATCCTGGGTTCAGTCGGGCTGGCACAAAATTTTGCAGCACTGCGGGCACTGGCAGCAGAGGGAATCCAGAGCGGGCATATGAAATTGCATGCAAGAAATATAGCTATTGCAGCAGGTGCTACAGGAGAAATGGTTGAAAAAGTTGCCGGCGAGATGATATCCACCGGGAGCATTAGCTACACAGCAGCAGTCGATATAATTAAAAAATTTAGGGATGAATAAATATGGAAGAATACGAACAGAATATAAAGAATGGGGATGCATTTGTTAAGAAGGAAAAATTCATGGATGCTATCAGGGAGTATACTAAAGCATATGACGCAATTTCAGAGGATGACATAAAAGCTGAAATTTGTTATAAACTCTCCCAGTGTTATTCTTCCCTGGATCACAAAAGCACAGAAAATCCGCTTAAATATGCAGAAGAGTCACTTGAACTCCACCACAAACTTGGAGATAGCGAGCTTGAGGTAATGGATCTGATAAATATTGGCTATATTTATCTGGACAGTGGCAAAAGGGAAGATGGGATTTCTTATTTCAATAAAGCTATAGAGGCAGCAGATGCTATAAAGGATGTTACTTTATTTGCACTTTCAAACAATGCAAAGGCAGAGGCACTTTCCAGCCTGAAATCCAAACAGGCAGAGGCAATGAAAATATATGATAACGTTCTGGAACTAACAGAGAAGTCAGAAGATTGGGAGAATTACTTCGAGGCATTGTATGGGAAAATTAGCATATTACGTGATGCCGATATCAATGCTGCCTTCGATGCTGGAAAAGCAGGGCTGGATAAAATAGATACGGTAATGAATACTATTAAAACAAAGAAGGATAAAAAAGAATTTAAAGACTCTGTTTCATACCTGTATGACTCTGTATCAGATATTGCAATGGAGCTTGAAAATATAGATGAAGCTATGAAAATAGCATCCAGGTCAAAGGAATAAAATGGAAAGAAAATACTGTACAACCAGGTATGGAAAACTGTCCTACCTGGATGGCAACTCCGGTTATCCTGTAATTTTTTTGCACGGTTTTGGGGGCACCGGAAATACGTGGCTGAAAACCGCGCCATACCTTGAAAAATGCATAAGGCCGGTGCTTGTGGATTTGCTAGGGCATGGCCATTCTGATAAGCCAGATATAGAATATACAGTAAAACAGCAGGCTGAATCCATCGTTGATCTAATCAGTACACTTGAAGTTTCAAAGTTTTCCATTGCAGGAAACTCCTATGGAGGCTGGATTACGCTGAAACTTGCATCGGGAATGCTGGAACCTGATATGATCTTCCCTGTTGATAGCGCCGGAATCTCGCCTGCTTTAAGCAATGGAAGCAGGGAGAATATGAACCGCGTCCTTGATTCCATTTTGAAATTAAGGAATTATAATAACAGAAACGCATTGGAAGCAATAATGGAAAACAATAAAAAACAGGAAGAGAAAATAAGTGATACAGCTTTAGGCAACATAAAAAGCAAAACAACTATAATATGGGGAAGTGCGGATAATATAATACCTGTATCCTACGGGTATGCCATGGAAAGCAAAATTTCTGGCAGTGAATTAATTGTTATGCCTGATGCCGGCCACACGCCATTTATAGATATGCCAGAGGAATTCGCAGAAATAATCAACAGAAAAATTAAAGAATACGCTCTCTGTTAATTACATTTTTCCAGTTTGTTTCCTGATTCCATCAACAATATTTTTGTATTCTTCATACCTTTCTTTGTCTGCATTGCTGAATGCCAGGAAATTTTCTGATGGCAATATATAACGATCACCATTTAGAGAAAGTTCCGGAAATCTTTCATCTCCGGATGCAGACATACTAATATCATGAATATCGGCAAATTTTATTTTCCTATATTCTGCACTGTCTTTTTCATTATCGATCTCCTGAATTTTTGCAGATTGATTTGAATTATAATGCTGAAAGATAGTTTTAATCATGTTTTTTATATCATTATACAGGTCCTCAGGCTCCACCGGATCTGTAGCTCCGGGTACAATAAGCGAATCAATGTAATCCATATCCTTTTTGAGATGAAGCTTCTCTTCTATATACTTGCCGGAAAATATCCTGTAAATTTCAAGGCTATCCTCATTTATTATGATTTTAAAAATACCGCCCCTCGACAGTGGAACCTTCCATGCGTTATCAATACTTTTCATATAACTGAATATCCGGGATGTTAATTAAATATTCCCACAAACACTTATTCTAACTTTGCCTTTGCTATCTGGTTGAATTTTGTAACGTTCCCATCATCATCTATGCTCAGATAAACGGTATAATGAAAGCCGGCATAGTCAAACTCTGTTGATACATCGTATCTATCACTATTGTCTACTATGCTGTTAATTGTAAAGTTTGAGATGTTCTCCCCATACATATCCTTAATATTTTTTTCAGCAATGAGTTTAACATCTTTCATACTTTCTACGCCCATAGGTGGTTATCTGTATTTTATTAATAATTGTTTCCAAATTTCAATTTATTTTTTATATTATTTGTAATATTAATAATTGTTGTGATTACTTTTATAGAGAATAGTTGAGTTAACTGAAAGACCTTCGATATGTGCATATAAAGTATAATGCAAACTAAAAAATTATAAAATTTTTACCGGGTTAAAATAATGTTTTTTTGTTACGAGCTGGTATTCATTCAACAATTCATTTTTGAAAAATAGGTATCTCTTCTTAATTTTTATATTATTTTTTTTAAGAAAGGTATATGGATTATCTATAACCATTTTTAAAATATTTTCAGGGCTTACATAATTTAAAAATCTTTGATACCTGTACAAAAAATCCATTTCCGAGAATATATCCGGCTCTGTGACAAAGACATTATCAGTTCCCAGCATTAAATTTATATTATGCTTCAAGAATTTATTGTAATCTGGCCTTTTGCCATAGAATATATTTGACCTGGGTGTTATTACAATACTTACATTATTTTTACCTATTATATCTAGATCAGTATCATTTGCTTCTATTCCGTGTATTAATAAATCAGGCTTCAAATTCATAACCTTATCTATATCTTCATTTATATTTTCACTGAAATGCAAAGCAAATATTTTATTTTTTTTATGGGTTTTAATGCTGACGTCGTAGATATCATCATAATCCATGTCTGAGATTGAACTTATACCCACTCCATTAGAATTGTCTATTATCTTATTTATATCATCGTTATTGTAAGGCCTTGCAAATATTACGGGTTTTATAAACTTTTTATTTCCTCTTTTTATCATATTTATTCCCTTCAACCCATTTTCCCGGAAATCAAAATATGATATTGTTCCATTTTTCTCCATAAAATTGTTGGTTTTTGATATATAATTTATTACTTCATTATCATCAGCATTATCTAAAAATCTATGCTTTAAGCCATCAGGACCCACGATTTCAGGCAATGTGCCCTTCGGCTCTTCGTTTATAAATGAATCACCTACATGTGTATGGGCATTTACAGGCATTGGAATTAATGTGCCATGGTTCGTATTTCCGGTTTTATTACTGAATGATTCACCGGTGTCATCTACTTTTAATGTGCCTCTTCGCAACTTTCCATTATAATATATATTGCCTGAAAATTCCATTTTTTATAATAGAGATATATTATAAAAGTTTAACTCATAATTAGGTAATATCTCAAAATTGTTATATTAGTTCTTAATAAGGTTATATGATTCCATATATTATAATAAACGTTGCAATGTCGATAAATGGTAAAATATCTGCTATAAATGGGAGATACAGGATTTCAAATGATATTGACATCAACAGGGTAATGGAAATAAGGAAAAATGTTGATGGCGTTTTACTGGGGGCTAACAGCGTAAAGGTAGATAATCCGGTTTTGAATTATGCAAAGAATAGGATAATTTTAGATGAAAAATTAAGATTAAACGATAATTACAATGTTTTCGATGGAAAAATAAAATCATATATATTTTCAAGAAATAATAAGAAAATAAAAAATGCGGAAATGATAATTTTAGATGATTTATCAATACCCAGTATATTAAAAAAACTATATGATATGGGGATAAAAAGCATATTGGTAGAAGGAGGTTCCAATGTTATAAATCAATTTATAGATAAAAAAATATTTGATGAATTTTATATATTTATAAATCCTGGTTTAATATTAGATGGGATACCGTTGTTTAAAGAAGAAATGAAATTAAATTATAAAATATCCATGGAAGGTGATGGTTTATTATTGAATATTAAAGATATTAATAACTTTTAAAATTATCAACTCATTTATAAGTATTTACCAAATAATTAAATAATATGTTACAATTATGGTTTATGATTGATGAGGCAATAAAGGCATTGAAAAATAAAAAAATGATTTTAATCCATGATTTCAATGACAGGGAAAATGAGACGGATATGGTAATAGCATCCGAATTTGTTACACCTGAAATAATAAGGACAATGAGAAAGGATGGAGGGGGTTTAATATGCACTACAATAAGGGAAAAAGATGCAAAAAAATTCAATTTGCCCTACCTGGATGATTTATTTTACAGGTCTCTGGATATGGATAAATCAGTTTTAAATTCATCAGACATGGGCTATGATACGAAAGATGCCTTTTCATTGACAGTAAATTCAAGGGATACTTACACGGGCATACCTGATAATGATAGATATAAAACGGTAAAGCATTTTTCGGAATTTATAAATTCTCTGGGAAATAATGCAAATGAAAACGAAAAGAATTTCGGGAAAATATTCAGGGTTCCGGGCCATATACATTTATTAATAGCGAGGAATAATTATTTTAAAGAGAGGAAAGGCCATACTGAATTAAGCACATATATTGTAGAGAAAGCCGGTTTGATACCCAGTGCAACAATAGTGGAAACACTGAGCGATTCCTTTAATTCCATGACCCTGGAAGAATCTAAAAAATATGCAGATGAACATAACATTGTATTGATAAACGGGAAGGAGATTATAGACGATTTCAATAAAACGGATAGGATTTTACAATGAAATTGATAGGAATAGTGGATACAACATTTGCAAGGTACGACATGGCTTCATCTGCAATAGATGAATTGTATAAAACCGGAACCGGATTTGATATAAAAAGGTACACTGTCCCGGGAATAAAGGATACGCCGGTAGCAGCATTAAAATTGTTCAGTGAATACAACTGCGATTTAGTAATGGCGTTCGGCATGCCCGGACCAATGCCTGTAGATAAAATGTCAGCACAGATAGCATCAACAGGCTTAATGGAAGTACAGTTAAAGACAATGAAGCATATTCTGGAAGTTTTTGTCCATGAGGATGAAGCTATAGATGATAGGGAACTTGCATGGCTATGTGACAACAGGTCAAGAGAACACGCAGTGAACGCATATTATTTGCTATTCGATCCTGAGAAATTAACGGAAAATGCGGGCAATGGGTTAAGGCAGGGATTTGAGGACAGGGGTCCGGTTAATTCAGGAAGTGCCGGACATAAACATTAGGTGATATAAATGAAAATAGGAATGGTAGTTGCAGAATTTAATTATGATATAACAATGATGATGGTGGAGAGAGCTAAAGATTATGCAGATTTTCTGGGTATTGAGTATAAAATACTTAAAGTACCTGGAACTTTTGATATACCCTTAGGAATTAAAAAATTGTTAAAAATTGACGATATAGATGGTATAATAGCAATAGGTGCTGTGATAAAAGGGGAAACAGACCACCATAGAATAATAATGGAAAATGCAGCAAGAAAAATAACTGATTTATCATTAGAATATGAGAAGCCTGTTGCTTTAGGCATATCCGGCCCTGGGGAATCCAGGTTGCAGGCTGAAGCCAGAATAGACATGGCAAAGGAAGCCCTGGAAAGCTGCGTTAAAATGGTTAAATCATTGAATAATTTATAAATTTATTTTAATATATTATTTGGAAATTTTATAATAAAATTTAATATTATTTTTTATTTTTCTTCGGATCATAACTATAATTGTCATATTTTGTTCTGTACCAAACAGCTGTCATTACAATTGTTACTATTACAAAGAATCCTGTAATTGCAACAGAATAGGCGTTGGGGTCATAACCATTGTATGTACCGGATGTCAGTGCAGCAGTAACTATTACAATGCCCACCATAGTTATTACAAAGGCTTTGACTCCTCTTTCATCTTTCTTTTTCGGCTCAACATTTTCTCTGTTTATTTCAGCCTGATCAATTTCTTTTTCTTCCATTTAGTTCACCTTCCTGTATATTAAACGGGCGGCAATTAGCAGGAATATTATCACTACTATAAAGAATTCCAGGCTACTTACTGCCATCTGCAAATCACCGCTCAGTATATGCCCTGAAGCACAGCCATCTGCCATCCTTGCCCCAAGCAACATCATGAAACCTCCTGTAAAAGCACCTCCTGCCCTTTTTATCTGGCTGTTTCCAAATCTTGTCTCCCATGAAGGAGGAATAACGCTGTTGAATGATTGAAATCTCCTTGTGAAAAATATTGAAGCCAGAAAAGCACCGAATAGAGTACCTATATCACTGAAAGGTTCCCATCCTATTGTGTGGACAACAAGAGTGCTATAGCTATATACTCCTGCAGGAAGCCATATTTTTGCCACAATCCATGAATACGTTGTTGATTCACCAAAGATCTGGTGCAGAAACATTTCCAGTACAACCATTAACCCTATAATTATTCCTACGGACATCATGACCACACCAAATAATTTAGATGAGACAGTCCAGTGATAATTTACTTTCTCAGCAATATTGTTCTTGCCAAGTGGCATAGAAGCCCCTTCCATAAGCATTCCCGCAGTTTCTATGTATTTTTCCTGTTCAACTGTGCTCATTTTCCCTGATTTGTGCAATGAAGTATAAGCACAGCTTTTTCCTCCCTTATACCTTGGAAGGAAATATGCTATGGAGAACATAACTATTGCCCACACAACTGCTATTCCAAATCCAACGTATAGATTTGTATCTGCTTTGCCACCGAAATAAATTTGCCCAAAATTATCGTAGCTTATTAACCATTGCCCGAACGATGTCTGATATATCAGTGTCCAGGATGCTGCTCCAAGCAATCCACCAAGCAGCGCGTATATAGCGTCACGCCTTCCTTCTCCGAGTCCCATCCATACCGTACCTGGAACATATCCTGAAATTGCAATTCCTACTCCGAACAATGCAGCTCCAAAGGCCACACCCAGTACATAATCAGGTTTAACTCCCCAATGGAATGCAACACCAAGTGCAGCTAACCCATAAAGTGCAAGAGCTCCTGCCCCTATAGCTATTGCTATACACCCTACAAATAACCTGTCCTGCCATTTAC
>JAJZWN010000016.1 GCA_021846695.1 Thermoplasmata archaeon | reverse complement strand
TTGCAAGGTCTTTGATTGTGTGGAACTGCCTCCAGTCTCTTTTATCTATAAATTCAGAAGCTATGCCTTCCAATTCTTTAATATCTGACATGTTATGGTATTTAATAAATTAATAAATAGTTGACTGGAATGTTGGAATATTCCTTATCATTTTTTAAACTCTGAAATGATAATTTTGAACTTATTGTAAACTCTGGTTGTGCAGTAACTTTTTATAAAGCTGTAAAATGAAAGTTTTATCCTAATTTTATAAAAATCCGGTCTGTAGTGTATAAAGAAACTGATAAATTATGGATTTTTAAAAAAGCAGTATTAAGAGAAAACAATAGTGCGGAGGGTCGGATTTGAACCGGCGAACCCCTTTGGGAATAGATTTTGAGTCTATCACCTTTAGCCTGACTCGGTAACCTCCGCTTGCACTGATATTGCATCATATATTATAAATTTTATAATGAATGTTATTATTACTGTTTATGGAGCTATGCATTTCAATAGATGAAGATAACTGTAATGCACTGTATAATTCATTAATTCAGGACAATAATCAGGATATAGAAATGGAATGCACTAACAATAAACTTATAATAAAAATAATAAATGTAAAATTAAGTTCCATCTACAATCTTGTAGATGATATTATAAGGGACTATGAGACATATAAAAAAGTCGGTGAATTATAAAATTCACTCCTCAATTGTTAAATTGAGTTTTTCTGTCAGTTCCTTATATCTGTTTCTAATAGTTACCTCAGTAACACCGGCTACTTCAGCAATTGCCCTCTGGGTTCTTCTTTCCCCTGTGATGAGAGATGCTATATATATTGCAGCTGCTGCAACTCCTGTAGGCCCTTTTCCAGATGTCAGGTCATTGTCTATTGCCATTTTTAATATTTCCTCAGCCCTCTTCCTGGCTTCCATTGATAATCTAAGCTTGGAACAGAATCTGTTCACGTAGTCATCGGGTTTTGATGGGAGTATATTCAGTTTCAGGTATCTGGCCATAATTCTGTATGTCCTGCCTATTTCTTTCTTCTTTACCCTTGTAACAGATGCAATTTCATCCAGTGTCCTTGGAACATTTGTAATTCTGCATGCTGCATAAATTGATCCGGCTACGACTCCCTCTATGGACCTGCCCCTGATCATATTCTGCTTAACTGCTTTTCTGTAGATAACTGCAGATGTTTCACGGACATCATTGGGTATGCTCAGGTTTGAAGCCATTCTTTCCAGTTCCTGCAATGCCTGTGAAAGATTCCGCTCTGCTGCATTTGATACCTTTATTCTCTTCTGCCACTTCCTGAGCCTGTACAGCTGTGCCCTGTTTCTTGTTGGTATTGATTTCCCATATGAATCTTTGTTTTTCCATGAAATATCTGTGGATAATCCCTTGTCATGGATCGTGTATGTCATTGGAGAACCTGTCCTGGCCCTGCTTTCACTCTGTTCTGAGTCGAAAGCCCTCCATTCCGGCCCTTCATCAATATAACTGTCATCTATGACAAGGCCACAGTTGGAGCAAACTAATTCACCACGTTCATAATCTCTTACTAACTGTGAAGAACCGCACTCAGGACACTTGTCTATCTCATAAATATTTTTTTTCTTTTCTGTTGCCATTTTATCACCTTAACATTTAATATATACCTTCTGGATATTATCATCCTTGCTGGCTATATATGCGAGTGCATATGGACCTGATACAGGGCCTAATATTTTTGTTACTTTTCCTATAACGGCATCATATTCATTAACCAGTTTGTTATGGAGTCCGATACAGTCATTCACCCTCAATAATACCTCATTATTGAATTTATGTACTATTGTGCACTCAGTTTTCATATACACCTCTATATGCAAATTGAGTATATAAGCATTACGTAATATTATTAAAACTACCTGTTATGATATTAAAATATTCGTGTATAAACATGTATATTACGGCATTTACTTAATTGTTATACAGTTTATCAGTAAATTTTTATAGCCAATTTTAGCTCCAAAATATAATAAAACTTTAATACTTAATGTAATATCTATTTTAATATTTGGGTGTGTCTATGAAAACAGATGAAGTTAAGAATTGTCCTGAATGCGGGTCAATTCATTTGGTTAAGGATTATGACAGGGGTGAATTGACATGCTATGATTGTGGGATTGTTATAGAAGATTCCCTGATAGATCAGGGGCCTGAATGGCGTGCATTTGATTCTGAACAGGATGGGAAGAGGTCAAGAACCGGGTCACCTATGAGTTTTTTAAGCCACGACAAGGGGCTTGCTACAGAAATATCATGGTCAAATAAGGACTATTATGGAAAGCGGATTCCGCATAAAAACAGGTCGCAGATATACCGTGTAAGGAAATGGCATCAGAGGATAAGGGTTAGCAATGCTGCCGAAAGAAACCTGGCACTGGCGCTCCAGGTTTTAAATGAGGACGGGGCAAAACTTGGAATTCCGAAAGATATCAAAGAAAGTGCTGCACTGATTTATAGAAAGGCTGTTGAAAAAAACCTTATCAGGGGAAGGAGCATAGAAAGCATTGTATGCGCATCCATTTACGCATCCTGCAGGATGATCAATATACCCAGAACACTTGATGAAATTTCAAAGGTTTCCGAGGTCAATAAGAAAAAAATTGGAAAAGCTTACCGCCATCTTGCCAAGGAACTGGCACTTAATCTACAGCCAACAACTCCATATTCATATGTATCACAGTTTTGCAATAAACTGGACCTGGACAAGCAGGTTATAATGGACAGCGAGCATATAATCAGGCTTGCCGGAGAATCAGGTCTATCTACTGGAAAGGGGCCAACTGGCATAGCTGCTGCAGCCATATACATCGCAGCCATGAAAAACGGTAAACAGCGTACGCAGAAGGATGTTGCCCGTGTGTCCGGAGTTACCGAGGTAACCATCAGAAACCGTTACAAGGAAATTAGCAAAAAGCTCGGAATAGATGATGTAGATTAAAATCCTGACGTATCAAATTAAACTTTATTGTTTTATATAGAGGAAGTCCGGACTCCTATGGATATAAAAGCTGTATGGTCTATTATATTGTTATCGGGCCTGGTTGCATTTTCCCGAACAATAATGTTGCGTTTTATCAGTTCCACTGTTTCCAGCACATAAAAATTTAGCTTCTTCATGGCTATAACATTCTTTTCTGCCTGATTAAAATTGGGAGAGTAAGTAACAAGGTATCCTCCCGGCACGATATGTTTCTTCATATTTTCTACCGCATCCCATGGATCAGGTATATCAAGTATAGCAGCATCATATTTGCCAGGCAAATTATCTGACCTGATATCTCCATGAATGGTCTCCCAGTTATCCGGTAGCATAAATCTCTCCACGTTGCCCCTTGCAATATCTATAGTGCTTTTGTTTATATCCATTGTAACCAGTTTGCCTTTACTTCCTATTGCTTTCAGGATTGAGTAGCTTAAAGACCCTGTTCCAGCGCCAGCTTCAAGGATGCATGTACCGGGGAGTATTCCCGCAGCATGTATTATGTAAGATGTATCCAGTGGCAATACTGCCTGGGTATTTCTTCCGGAAATTTCATTAAAAAATTGAGAGTCTGGCTTCAATGCTATAAATTCTCTGTTTTTTAACCTTACAATGTCTCCAGGTTCGATAAATGAATTCTTTGGAAGGTTTATCCGATCTTTTCCAAAAAAGGCTATAAGGTTCTTTTCATCCAGAATCCCGGATATTTCCTCTGATTTTAATATTAACATTTATTATCACTTATTTCCTGCAAACCTCAATAAAATTCTTGAAAATTTCAGTTCCATGCTCAGTATTATTTACCTCAGGATGGAACTGGACTGCAAAAATATCTTTGGTTTTGTGGTAGAAAGCCTGCACCTTGCATGTATCAGATGAGGCACAGAGAACATATTCATCGGATAAATTCTTAATTTCGTCGTTATGGCTTTCCCAGGCGTTAATGGTTTCAGGTATGCCGGTAAATATTGATTCACTTTTAATAAATGTAACCTTCTTTTTTCCATACTCAGGATGAATTGCTTTGCTTACAGTTGCACCGGAATTAAGGGCGATAAATTGTGCTCCAACACATATGCCAAGGATGGGATAACTATGGGTTTCTATATATTGTTTTATATATCCAAGTTTCCCCACCTCAGAGTCAATACTTGCAGGCCCTCCTGAAAGCACCAGCCCATCAAGCCCGTCCAGGCTTGTGTTATCAACTGTGTTAGGGTATATTTCGGAATCCACGCCAAATGACCTGATAACTCTCCACTCTCTATGGGTCCACTGGCCACCATTATCAATAACGCCTATCTTCATTTCTTGATAATACATTTCCAATATTTAAATTGCTGGCTACACTTTTTTTCATTTAAAAACCATCCGGTATAACGATAATATTAAATATTCCCTTTGATTTATTATATCGTGATTGGCATGAATGGGGAGCGTTATTTTTATTATCTTAAACTCATAAACAACCCGCCTGATAATTCTGTGGTAGAATATTACGTAGATCTATCTGCCCAGCTGGAAAATGATTATGAATTATCTGTAAGCCAGATTACAGAGCTGGAGTCACTGATTGGGAACTATATAAAAATGAAAGCCAATCCGCATATAAAGGTTATAAACGCAGTTACAGGCATAGAAGAGGATCCGCCAAGGACTAAAATAGACGATTTTGGTGGAAATGCAGTTTTCATAGGGAAAGAAATAAGGCATGGAATAGAATGGGATGTGTACGAGCCCAGAGCCAGCAACAATCTTTTCTTTAAAAAATGGTATTACAATGAGAGAATAGCATCAATACTAGACAAAACACTTGAAAAGGCAATTCCACACAGAATACCGAATTATTTCGATATACCTCCATGGATATTCGGCAATTTTTCATACAGGGGCATAAGGTATGTGCCTTTAGCTGAAATAATCAACAATGCAATTGAACTGGAAATAATACCCAATAAATATTACCTGGTACAGAAAGGCATAAGCAGGGAATTCATAGATAACATAAATGACAGTAATATGTGGCTGTGAGTGCTTAAAGTTAAGTTTAAATATTTTAGTATTATACTAATAATCATGGAATATAATATTACCAGGAAAGAAAGGGATTGTATAGTAGCCATCCACGACAGTTCTGGCTTTCCATTAAGGTTATTCAATATAGCTGAAATATTAAATATCAAACCTCCTACAGCATACGAACTGATTAAGCGGTTAGAATCAAAGGAAATTATAGAGAGAAAAAACGGGGTTATCTATCTAACACCATATGGCAACACAATTTACAGTGAAATAATTATGGCACACAGGACACTGGAAGTAATGCTTACCAAAAGTGGCGTAAATTCCGACAGGGCATGTGAACAGATAGAAAAAATAGATTACCTCATGGATGACACATCAATACAGAAGCTTTTCACAAGTCTTGGAAACCCACAGACGTGCCCCCACGGGAAACCGGTAAAATCTAACTGATCATTTAAAGATTTTCCTGATTTCAGGTGATAAAAGAAGAGACCCTATAGCGAGAATTTTTTCTTTCTCTACATTGATGACAGACATGGACGCGTGCCTTATGTCCAGGCCAAAGCTTTCTATTTCACCCAGTTTCAGGTAGTTTGCCAGTACGCATCTTATAGGAAAAGAATGGCTTACCACTATGTAGTTTCCAGTATACGAATTTATAAGGTCAATCATTCTGCTGGTCTGGGATTCGAAGGATTCCATACCAAGTTCATCGCGGGATTTGTCAGGTATGTCCACTATCCTTTTGCCATTATACTCCCCAAAATCTGATTCAATGGCCCTGTTATCGGTCTTAATTTCAAGATTCAGGTATTGATTAATTATATTGGCTGTTTCTACCGCACGCAAAATAGGGCTTGATATTATTCCATCAAACTTTAGCCCATTAAGCTGCTCTCCAGTAAATCTGGCCTGTTCAATCCCTTCTTCTGTTAATCTATACCTATTAAGCTCACTGGAAAGTATCCCGTTTCTATTTGTATAGCTTTCCCCGTGCCTTATAAGTATAACATACTTCATAGCCAATATATTATTAAATGGTTTATAATTCTATTGAAATTTTGATATATAATCCGGTTCATATATGTATAATGATGGCCTGAAAAATCCTTTTTGCTATCAAATTAAAACTACTGGAAACTAAAATATGGCGGGCTATCAGTTCCAAACTGAGAAACAATACATGGTATTGAATTCCCATAACTCCGATTTTAATGTTTGCCAGGCTTACATATAATGTTCAGTATTAGAACCTAAATAGCCGTAGGCGCATATAGAAACATAAATTAATGAATAAGTTTTTATCTTCTGGAGCTACATATTCATAAAATATTGTAATTTTAAAATCGATAGATTGATTTATAAAAATGCCATGACAGATTATGAATAAACTTGCAAATGAAAATAGCCCATACCTGCTGGAACATTCAAATAATCCTGTTGACTGGAATCCATGGTCTGATGAAGCCTTTAACCTGGCTAAAAAAGAGGATAAGCCTGTATTTCTCAGTATAGGTTATTCCAGCTGCCACTGGTGCCATGTTATGGAGCAGGAGAGCTTCACTGACCCTGAAGTCGCTAAAAGGATGAACAGTACATTTGTATGCATAAAGGTCGACCGGGAGGAAATGCCCGATGTGGATAGCCTCTATATGACATTTAGCCAGGTAATGACAGGGACAGGCGGATGGCCACTGAATGTGATACTCACTCCTGATAGAAAACCAATTTTTGCATTTACCTATATACCGAGGGTTTCCAGAAATAACATGATAGGCATAATGGAATTAGCAGAAAATATTGACTATCTGTGGAAGAATAAGAGGGGCGAAATGGAAAAAAATGGCGATGAAGCCATATCAAGGTTAAGGAACATGGAGAGGAAAGAAGAAAACAATTCTCCTGTGGATTATAAAAAAGCCATAGAAGCTACCTATGAGTCACTTAAAAGAAATTATGACAGTGAATACGGAGGATTCGGGAACGCACCGAAGTTTCCTTCATTCCATAATATTATTTTCCTGCTGAACTATTATAAAGCACATGGAAAAGAGGAAGCCCTGGAAATGGTGAAACATTCACTGCGCATGATGTATATAGGGGGCATGTATGACCATGTTGGAGGTGGATTCCATAGATATTCAACCGATCCATTCTTCCGAATCCCGCACTTCGAAAAGATGACATATGACCAGGCAATGGCAATAATTGCATATTCATATGCATATGATGTTACCGGTGATACTTTCTACAAAAATGTTGTCTATGAAATATATAAATTCCTGAAACAGGAAATGTTTTCAAGGGGATTTTATACAGCTATGGATGCGGATTCTGAAGGCCAGGAAGGAAAGTATTATACATGGACATATGAAGAGCTGGTAGAAAATGCAGGAAAGAAATTTGTTTATGACTTCAATATACTGCCAGAAGGCAATTTCTACGATGCAAATTCCCGCCAGACAGGGCGAAATATACTGTATATGGGCAGGGATATACAGGGTGATCCAACAACACTCTATAAAAACGAGCTTGAAGCATTGAAGAAAAGCAGGGAAAAAAGGATAAAACCATTAACAGATGATAAAATTCTAACCGATATAAACGGCCTTGTGATAAAAGCACTTTCCATAGCTTCCATGATTTTTAATGATAAAGACATGCTCAACACTGCTGAAGGGTCAGCCGATTTTATCATGAACGATATGTATACAGATAAAAAGCTGATGCACTCCTACCGGAATGGAAAATCATCTATTAATGGCATGCTTGATGACTATTCATTTATGGTTTCTGGCCTCCTATCATTATACGAAGCATCCTTAAATGACATATATCTTGACTATGCCCGCGATCTCCAGAAAACAATTATGGATACATTTTATGATAAAACCTCTGGTGGTTTCTATAACGGCATGGGAAACCTGCTTGTAAGGCTTAAGGAATCCTATGACAATGCCATACCATCCGGTTTTTCCTTTGAGATCGGCAACATGATTGTTTTTAACTATATTGATGATAAATATAGGGTGGAACTGGAGAAATCAATCAATGCCGTATCAAAGGACATAGAAATGCAACCCATGTTCTTTACATATACAATTTCGAATTTCTTTAATATGGTTGATTTCTATAAGGTTTCTACTTCATCTCCAGAAGTTATGGAATACCTGCAACAGCACTATCCCTATAACTACTTCTTCCTGAAAGACGGCAGTAATGAAATCTCCGTATGCGATACCAATAAATGTTATATCGTTAAGAATATGGATGAACTGAAAAAGCTAATCAAGTGTTAAATAGCCTGTAGTAATATGAAATATTATGAAATGTATCCTATGCGGTGAAAATGAGGCGTATAAACTTGGACTATGCAGGAGTTGCCTTTCCGATAAAATCCACCTTAAATCAGATAATATGGACCTTACTGTGTGCCCTAAATGTGGTGCAGTGAGGCTTAATAAAAAATGGCATTACGACAATGCTGATAAATACATAATTAAAAGTGCCACTTCACATGTAATTATGGATAAGGAAGATAAGATATCCAGTGTAACATCATACAATATAGGTGAAAATGAGATATCCATGGAGTTAGTAGTGGAAGACAGGAATCTCGGTGACGTGGAGAAGGAAATATCTATAAACCTTAAAACTTATAAGGAAAGCTGCCCGGTTTGCAACAAGGTTACAGGATCCTATTACGAATCTGTGATACAGTTAAGGACTTATACAACTGCATACGGGAAGATACTTGAAGAGGCAAAGGATACGATAGTTAAATTTATGAAAAACCTCAACAAACACGATCCAAACTCCTTTATCTCCAGAATTGACACATTAAAAGAAGGTCTTGATATATACCTCGGTAAAAAAGAGGATGCTGTAAAGATTGACAAGCTGATGGAACTTGATTATTTTTGCAATATGAAAATAACAAAATCACTTGCCGGGCGAAAGGATAGCAAAGACCTATTCCGGTACACTCATCTTGTACGTATACTGGACCTTCAGAAAGGTTCTGTGGTATATAATAAAGCATATTATATGGTCAAGAATATCAAGCCAAATACAATAGAGCTTCTGGATATACACAATGGCAGTACTTTAACAGTAAGTTCAAAGGAATTCTTCCGGGCTACATACAGAATAGTAATGAAAGAACCGGAAGCAACTAAATTTATAGTTTTATCGAGTACAGATAATGAATCACAGCTTATGAATTCCAGAACATTTGAAATTATTACATTCCGCAGCCCTTTTAAGCAGAAAGAAGTAAACCTCTACAAATACGAAGGCGTATTCTATCCCCTGTGAAAAACATTTTAAAGCTCTTGCGATACGCTTCCATGGAAATAAAATCAGAATGGGGGCACTTAAACAGGGTTATAATGCACAGGCCAGGAACAGAAATAACATATGCAATGCTGGCACCTAAACCATTTTTATTTGAGCGACCGTTTAACTATTCCATTGCAAATAAAGAACACCAGAATCTTGAAGATACTCTGAGGGAAAATGGTGTAAAAGTTGACCTTCTTGAAAATTTAATCGTTGACGAAGCAGAAAAAAAAGCGTCATTCCGCCAAAAACTGGAAGAAAAAATAATGGCGCTGGTAAATTTTTACGGTACAATGGAATCAGTAGAGGAGGCAAAAAAAGACATGGAAAAGAATATAAAATATGTTGACCCGCTTTCCCTGTTCCAGGCATTGATAATGGAGCCATCAATAGACCTTAAAGAGTACGTTCCCGGAATACAGTATCCAAGGGTTTATTCCAACCTCCCACTTGCCAATCTTTATTTCATGCGTGACCAGCAGGCTGTATCATCCGGAGTACTTTTAGGAAAAATGAAAATGCAGCAGAGGAGAAAAGAAACTGATATCACATCATTCGTATTCAGTGAAATCCTTGGGGCGAAAACCAAAAAAATTACAGAGGGGTATTTTGAAGGTGGGGATTTCATACCCTGTGGGGATTTTTGCCTAATAGGTACGGGAAACAGGACAGACGAAACCGGTGCAATGGAAGCAATCAATTCAGGAATTTTCAATTTTCCCACGGTAGCAATTATCACCAATCCTTTATACGATTTTATGGACGGGCATGATGTAATGGTCAATATGCATCTGGATACTTATTTCAATATACCTGCAAAGGGAATGGCTATCACATCCGTTGAGCTTGCCAGGGTAGCCCGGGCAAAGATATATACAAGGGATAGGGAAGGGCATTATGCACAGGAAACAGAAACAACGCTTTATGATTTCCTGAAAGGGGAAGGCTATGAATTTATTAATCTTGGTATAAGTGAGCAGCTTTCATACTCTTCCAATTTTTTGACGCTGTCTGATAGGAAAATAGTGGCAATTGACTCTTCAAAAGTAATAAAAAAGCTCCTTGCAGAGAATGTTTTTGACACTGATACACGCCAGAAAATAATAAAAGATATGGAATTGAAAAGTGGAAAAATGTTCCCGGACAGCGATGCAATGGCAAAAAGCGGGATAGATGTGATAAAAATAGACCTAAGTGAAATAACAGGCGGCTATGGCGGAGCCCATTGCATGACCTCAGCAATTGATAGAACATAATTTTAATTTATAATTTTATGGCTTCAATTCCGGGAAATGTATCTATTCCTGCAATAATGTTTATCCCATATTTAGAAAACATTATAAATTTATAAGCAATAAAGTATTTCACTAGTAGATTAAGCTCAATTAATAAGAGGGATTTAATGGCAGATAGAAGAAGGTCAACTACAAAGGATAAATGGAAGGAGAAATCGTGGTACACAATCGTCGCTCCATCATATTTTGGAGAAAAGGAAATCGGGTTAAGCCCCAGTGCTGACCCTAAGTATATGATAAATAGGACTATAGCGGTTCCTGTATCAACTTTTACCGGAAATTTTAAGAAAGCTAGCTCTATGGTTTTATTCCAGATAGACAACTGTGAAGGCAAAAGATGCACTACTAAATTCATAGGGCACGAAGTCAGCGATGATACGATAAGAAGAATGGTAAGGAGAAGGAGAGAAAGGCTTGACATAGTCACAGATGTAAAAACCAGTGATCTTTACAACGTGGCAGTTAAGCTGGTTCTTGTTGCTGACCAGAAACTTACAGGTACAAAGAGGTCTGAAATCAGGTCTACAGCAGTAGATTATATACTTAACAAGGCTAAGGAAATGGATCTAGGGACATTTGCAAATTATGTCATAGGAGATGCTGTCTACGGTGATTTTGTCAATTCATTGAAGGATGTTTATCCTATTAAAAAAATAGAAGTAAGGAAAACCGAGATTGGAAAGCGCGATGAAGTACCGGATAAGGAACAGGAACCTGTAGAAGCTGTTCCAAATTGATATTTTCATAAGCCGGGGTGGCTCAGTTGGTAGAGCGTCGGACTCATAAGTGAAAAACTGAGATATCCGAAGGCCTCGGGTTCAATCCCCGACCCCGGCATGTTAATAAAAATTGAATTCGTTTTCTATAATAACATTAAAAAATTTCTGGACATGAAATAGTTTGAATAATATATTTGTACTTTTAAAATCCAGATGCATTGTTAAATTACCATAGTTTTGCGATTTAATTGTTTATTGTATCCGGTTATTATCCTTTCAAGAAATTCATTTTCTGTTTTATTCGGCCTTGGTGTCAATAATACATAAAATTTTCGTGGTTTTATAGCACTTCTGTGCAGATATTCATAGGGAACTAGCTGTAATCATTATACGGGAGAAAAATGTGTTAATCTGCTATTTTAGTTAAATTAAAAATTTGTAGTTAAAAAAATATTATTCAATTGGATTAAAAAATATCTGGAGGATTATTTGGACCCTCCCTTTCTCAACATTATTGCTACTGCTGTACCAATAACTGCCAGTGCCACAACAATACCGACTATTATGTATATGTCTGTGTTTGAAATGGATGTTGAAACTTTTGAGAATTTAGCAGTCTCAGAAGTTGAATGCCCACTTACAGTGAAAGTTCCCTTGACTGCATGATATGCACTGTCCGTTGAGCTAGCAGTGTACGCGTAAGATCCATTCAACAGGCTCACCGTGTAGGTTGTTCCTGTCAATGGCCCTGATGAAGCCATGGAGGTTATGTTCAGATACCAGGTTGTTCCAGATGGCAATCCCGTTTCCTTGAATGTTACCGGATACACTATGAGCACGGCTGTAACCAACACGGTTATGTTATTTCCATTAACTGTTTCAGTTCCCGTAGATGGAGTGGCACTGTAGTCAGCTGGAACTATTATAGAGAATGGATACGATGCATTTGTCATAGTAAAATTGACAGATGATGAGATGGTTGTTGTGGTTATCCCATCCAGTGTAACACCCCATTGTGTTCCAGATGCAAGCCCTGATTCATTGAATGCCACGGTGTAGGTAGCCTGATTTGGTGCTGCAAATGTAATTCCCTGGTATGCAATTTCCCCGTTAACTATTATACTTCCGGTTGATGGAAATATCTTGTCAGCAGTGCTGGAAGCAACTGAGAAGGCATAGGTGCCATTTGGTTCAGAGAACGAGATAGTAGGAACGGTAGATGATAGTAATACGCCATTCAGTGTGACATTCCATTGTGTTCCAGATGGCAGCCCTGCTTCTGTAAATGTAACTCCATACATCGCAGCAGTTATGGACTGTGGCTCGAGAGGTGCAGTTATTGTATCAGACTGAAGGGTAACGGCGGTTTGAGCCAGTGCGAGTCCGGTCATGCTGGAACCGGTAGCAATTGTAATTGCTGTCTGTGAAAGTATTGTTCCATAAAATGTTGCACCTGTTCCTATTGTCGCTCCGCTTGCAACCTGCCAGAATATGTTCTGGGGCTGTGCTCCACCACTTAGAATAATATGTGCTCCGTTACCGAATGTAAGTCCGCCTGATATCTGGAAAATCCAGACTGAGCTTGAGTTCCCGGTGAGTGTTATACTTGTTGATATGGATACTCCAGTTCCCCATTTATATAATCCAGGTACAAGTGTCATACCGTTTAAATCCCCTGCTCCGAGGTTTACATAATTTGGATTGGTTCTTCCAGCTGCATTAGTATACGCTGTCTGCATATCGCCCACAGCAGTTGTTAGTGTTGAAGGAGTAGGCGATGCATATGTGGCTGCGTATACATTTCCGGTAACCATTGAGGACGTGGAAAACTGCCCTGATGAATTCATTGTTAATGATAAACCTGTTATGTAAGTGCTACTCGCGGGGCTAACACCTATGTTACCTACAATAGAAGTTGTTCCTGTGTTAGATATTCCAGTTTTTGCCAGAATTGCGTAATTGCCTGCTGTCCCGAGGTTCACTGGAGATATAGATACAGGGGCCAGTTTTGTAAATGATACGTTAACTGTAATTGCTGCTCCGTTGACAGTTACCGGGCTTGCAGGCGACACTGATTTCACACTAAATCCTGATACGTTCCCGATTGTGTAGGAATATATGTTATTTACTTCTGAGAAAACGATTGAGCTTGATGTCGATGTTCTTGATGTGCCATTCAATACTACGTTCCATTGTGTTCCTGATGTCAATCCTGTTTCATTGAATGAAACATTGTATGAACCGGATAAAAAAGGTGCTGCAGAAACGCCTGAATTGCCAGAATTTTGTGACTGACCCAGGAATAGCATACTTGATGACAAAATTAGTATAATTGATATAAGAATAACCAGAGTTATTTTTATTGTATGTTTTTTATACATATTACTATAATATATACATCTATATAAATGCAATAGGCTGGTTTTTTATACAGTTAGCTTAAATAACGGGGTGTATTGCCCATAAAAACACTCAATTAAAATGGTTAGGCATTACATTGGAGACGATATCTTTTGCTAATCCCTACATAACTTTTTAATCAAGAATTAGTATTAAAAAACGGAACAAAACATGGTAAAAACACTCAATGAAATGTTTTAGTGGTAGTTTATTTACAGGTACCTGTAAATTAAAATAAGCTTTTCTGGTGCTATTATAACAGATAAATTTCACGGGCAGCGTAGAAGATGGACTATGAATAGGAATACCTATATTTTATATTAACTGTATCATTTCATCCTTATATTGCAAAAAGCGGATCTGAAGTATTCAAATATGGAGATAATTTTCTGTTTTTTAAGTTAAGTAAACCTTTGCAGGAATGCGATTGCCGGGATTTGGACCCGGGTTAGTGGCTTGGGAAGCCACTGTGATACCAGGCTACACCACAATCGCTCCAGTGTGTATTGTTTAACAATATATAAATTTATAATATTTTAATCTGCCTTCTTCTAGCCAGGTCTACCACAGCAAGCCCCATAGAAGTTGGCTCATAGTTTTTGTCCATTAACCCCATGTCGTATAATTTTGCGCATTTTTCACGGTTTTCTTTTCTTAGCCGTTTTAATACCAGGAGTTTCAGGCATTCCACCTGCAAATATTTTATATATTCCCTTTCTGTCATATCCTTAAGGATGTAATGCCCCTTATTTGTTAATTCATAATAGGTATGGTGTTTATGCACTTCATTTGTTTTCTTTAGTTTAGCCTGCGTTCTCTTTACAGATGAACCGCTATACTTTTCCAGCAATTCCATAGAATAAAGCCTTTCTATATATATCTCAACATTTTCCTGGGGTATGCTGGTATAAATTTTTACATTTTTTGCATAATCAAGTTTTGCCAGCTGGAAATGCTCCAGAACCATAAGCATCTGATGGTCCATTGCCAGTTTTTTCTTAATCTCTGCATCCTCCATATATTTTTTATAATGTTATCATAATATAAAAATTAAATCGTTACAGGATACGTGTTATCAATACTCATTGTATAGGTATCGAAGCAAACATTAAACTACATCCTAGTGATTTCAATCTGGTGTTTATATGGAAAATTTAGATCCGTTTGATATTGCGCTGGAACAGCTTAACAAGGCTGCTAAAGTTATGAAGCTTGATAAGGCAAGCATCGATGTTTTGAGTTCTCCCAGGGAGATCCTTCAGGTGAGCATACCTGTGAAGATGGATAATGGAACAACTGAAGTTTTTACCGGGTTCAGGGTACATTATAATAATGCCAGGGGACCTATGAAAGGAGGAATCAGATATTATATTAAAGAAAACCTTTCTGAAGTAAAGGCTCTATCAGCATGGATGACATGGAAAACAGCACTTCTCGGGCTTCCATTCGGTGGTGCAAAGGGTGGTATAATATGCGACCCGAAGAAAATGAGCAAGATGGAACTGGAAAGATTGAGCAGAGGGTATATCGATGCCATAGCAAACTTCATCGGCCCTGAAATAGATGTTCCGGCTCCAGATGTTTATACAACACCCCAGATAATGGGCTGGATGATGGATGAGTACGAAAAAATAGTCAGGCATTCAGCTCCAGGAGTTATCACAGGAAAACCATTGACAATAGGCGGGTCTCTTGGAAGAGGAGATGCCACAGCCAAAGGTGGAATGTATGTATTAAGAGAAGGTGCAAAATACAAGGGCATAGACCTTACAAAGGCAAAATTTGCCGTGCAGGGTTTCGGAAATGCAGGCCAGTTTGCTGTTAAATTCGTAAAGGAAATGTTTGGCGCAAAGGTTGTTGCAGTTTCTGACTCAAGTGGCGGAATTTACAAGGAAAGTGGCATAGACTATGCAGAACTTCTTGCACATAAAGAAAAACACGGATCAGTAGAAAACTTCCCCGGGTCAAAGAACATATCAAATGAAGAATTATTAGAATCTGATGTTGATGTATTGATACCCTCAGCAATAGAAGACCAGCTAACCGGCGCGAATGCATCGAAAGTAAAGGCAAAAATCGTGCTGGAACTTGCAAATGGGCCATCAACACCGGAAGCTGATGAAATATTCTACAAAAACAATGTGTTGCTGTTACCTGATTTCCTATCCAATGCAGGTGGTGTCACAGTATCATATTTCGAATGGGTTCAGAATATAACCGGAGACTACTGGACAGAGGATGTTGTATACAGCAAGCTGGATGAGAAGATGACATTTGCAACAAAAGATGTACTGGCAACCCATGAAAAATACCAGACTGACCCCAGGACAGCTGCATATATAATAGCCATACAGAGAGTACTCGACGCTATGAAAGCCAGAGGACTCTTAAACTAATTTTTTATTTTTGTTTTTTCAAAAAGAATATTTATAACATACTAATCAATGTCATGATTATATGACTAGAATGAACATTTCTGTAAAGAATCTCAGGGACGTAGTAGATATGCTCGGTACCGTTGTAACTGAAGCTAAATTTAAAATAGGCCAGCAGGGCATATCTGTAAATGCTGTGGACCCTGCACATGTAGCCATGGTTTCACTGGAAATTCCGAAGGGCATTCTCCTGGAATATGATGTGGAAAGTGAGGAGGAATTATCACTTGACCTTGAAAAGGTAAAAGGTATTTTAAAACTTGCATCGGGCAATGATTCCTTCATAATAACAAAAGATAAGGAAAAATTAAGATTTGAGATAGGCAATATAATTAAAAGCATATCACTTCTTGACAACAGCCAGATAAGTACACCAAGAGTTCCGCAAATTGTTGCAGAGGATTATATTGTAATAAACAAAGGAGACCTTGAAAAGGGGTTAAAGGCTGCTGAAGATGTATCGGATGCCATAAGGTTTACAATGAACCCTGATAGCTTTTCCGCCAAATCAATGTCAGATGCAGATGAGAGTGAAATGATATTGCCCGGTGACAAGCTGAAAGAAATACAGTGCCACGAGTCTATAAAATCATCGTATCCCCTGGAATACCTCCTGAAGTTTATGAGATCAATATCTCCAAATGAGGAAGTAAAACTTTCCTTCAAAAGTGATTATCCACTTACAATTGAATTCAATCTGGGTTCAGAATCGGCGGACAGAATAAAAGGAAGATTTTTGCTTGCCCCAAGAATGGAATCATAAAGCGGGCACGAGGGGATTTGGACCCCTGATTTACAGCTTAGGAGGCTGTTGCCCTATCCATGCTAGGCCACGTGCCCATTTCATAGGTAATTAAACAAAAGCATTTAATTTTTTTTAATTGTCATGATGAAATAAATATTTTCATATCCTGATTTTCGAACTTTCTGGAATAACATCAGGATAATTATCCGGTATTGTTATTTTTACAAATTAAAACATTAAGTTTCATTGAAGCCGCAGCAAATCTTAATGGGAAAGACCTTCTGCAATCTATGACCCATGAAACGCACAAATATCAATAATTTCCGGGCAGTTAGAAAAGAATAATAATATTCTAAATTATAATATTAAAAAACCCTTTGAATCCATAGTTATTCATTTCAGCATAGGAATTTTTTTAAGGCTAAATACTATATACACATTATAATGACAGATAATAATGGATTTTTAAGGTTAAAGTGGGCAAGAGACCATATGCCAGTTTGTGCTAATATACGTGAAAGATTTCTTAAGGAAAAACCATTCAAGGGAATAAAAATTGCGATGGCACTGCATGTGGAAGCGAAAACAGGGATATTTGCACTTTTGCTTACAGAAGGTGGTGCTGAAGTCCGTTTAGCCTCATGCAATCCCCTCAGTTCAGATGACAGTGTTGTCCAATCATTAAGCAAAGATTATAATTATATGGTTTATGCTAAAAAGGGAGAATCTGAAAAAGAATACTATGAAAATATTAATAAAACTATTGAAGCTGCACCTGATATTATCATAGATGATGGTGGAGACCTTACAAACCTTGTTGCCTCAAAACCGGAACTGGTAAAAAAAGTGATTGGTGGCAATGAAGAGACAACTACCGGTGTGGTAAGGCTTAAGGCTATGGAAAAAGCAGGGGCTTTGAAATTCCCGATGTTTGACGTCAATGATGCGCAGATGAAACACTTTTTCGACAACAGATACGGTTCGGGGCAGAGTGCACTGGATGGATTTATGAATGCAACAAATATCCTCATAGCTGGAAAAAATGCACTTGTAGCCGGATATGGGTATGTAGGCAAGGGAGTAGCCATGAGGTTAAAGGGCATGGGTGCGAGGGTTACTGTAACAGAAGTGGACCCTGTGAAAGCAATTGAAGCTGTTATGGATGGATTTACAGTAGATACAATGAACAGCGCTATAAGATACTGTGATCTCATATTCACAGCTACGGGCATGAAAAATGTGGTGAGCTATGATGATATGCTGGTTGCAAAGAAAGGCATAATAATGGGAAATGTAGGGCATTTTAACAATGAAATAGATTACTCCTCACTTGAAAAGAAAAATATAGGAAAAACACCTGTGAGAAATCTTGTTACAGAATATAAACTTGAAAATGGCAATACAGTGAATTTAATATCTGATGGAAGATTGCTTAACCTTGCAGCAGGGCAGGGGCATCCAGTTGAAATTATGGATTTAAGCTTTGCACTTCAGGCTCTGACAGCTGAATATATTGTGAAAAATAAGGGAAAACTATCAAACAAAGTTTATCCTGTGCCGGCGGAAATAGATACAGAGGTTGCAAAAATAGCACTGGAATCACTTAATTTTAAAATAGATACATACACAGAGGAGCAGCTAAAATACCTGGACAGCTACCAGGAAGGCACATAAATTTTTATATAATTTACTTATCAATAAACATGAAAATAGCGTCCGTAACTATAGATAATAAAAACCATCTTGCACTGTACAGAGAAGGAAAGTTAGCACTTCTGGATGATTATGGCATAAAGGCAACATCAGTTGCCGAACTTTCACATGATGATTTTGCAAAATTAAAAGATATAAACAGGTTTCAAGATTATACATTTTCATATAATTCTATTATTGATCAGAAATCAAGTCTGTTATGCATTGGCCTTAACTATAAAAGCCATGTATCGGAGCACGCTGGAGGGAAAATACCTGAAACGCCAGTGGTATTCTCAAAAGCAAATAATGCATTTACCGGAAATCATTCTATTGTTCAAACAGGGAATGGAATGCATGTGGATTATGAGGGAGAACTCTGCGTAATGATCGGAAAAACAGCCAGGAATGTTGGGGAAGCAAATGCCCTTAACTATGTGCTGGGTTATTTCATAGGCAACGATGTCAGTTCACGGCTAATGCAGTACAAAACAACGCAGTTCTTCCTTGGCAAGAGCTTTGATAATTTTTATCCCAATGGGCCATATATTTCAATAGGAGAAATAAACGACCCGCAGAACTTAACAATTCAAACAAGAGTAAACGGTGAGTTGAGGCAGGATTCAAATACAGGGCTTATGATATTCCCTGTAAATAAGCTGATAAGCTATATTTCACAATTTATGACCCTGAGACCAGGAGACTGCATTTCTACGGGAACACCGGCCGGAGTAATAATGGGAATGCCTGAATCTAACCAAAAATGGCTTGGAAAGGGCGATAAGGTGGAAGTTCAGATTACTGGATTGGGGAAACTGGAAACTACATTTGAATAAGATGCAGTATACACTTATACTTAAGCCATCTTTGAGTGCGAGGCGTAAAATTACAGCAAAGAAAAAGCGCCTGGAGAAATTATATGGCTATACAGGGTCACTGAGCAACAAGGGTGTACATATAACAATGGCATATCTAAGAAACTCCAGATTTCTTGATGTAAACCCCATAATAACACTTTGTGGAAAAACAGCACCATTTACATATGAGATGGGGGAAGTTGGTTATTTCGAAAAGGTCAGGAAGGGAAAAATTTCCTATATTGTTTTTTTAAATGTAATACCATCCCCGGAAATGTATGAATTCCATGAAGGACTTATAAAAGCACTGGGGGATAATACCACAGAAGCCGGGAAATTCATTCCCCACATTACACTTATCAGAAAAAATGTAAACGAAAATAATCTTAATGAAATAGTAAAATTCTGTGAAAACTTAAAAATTGACTGTAAATTTTTATCCACCTATTTGATTCTTGGAAAGCGTTCATCAGAATATTCCCGGTGGCATTTTGAGCACATTGATTTCCACAAAATTTAAAAGGAATTTACAATAACAACCTATGAAAAAAATTATTCTCATAATAATGGATGGGTTAGGAGACCGACCCAATAAGGAACTGGATGGCCTGACAGCACTTCAGGCGGCTAACAGGCCAAATTTAAACTATTTATCTTCACATGGAACTACCGGGTTGATGTCTCCTGTAGCATCAGGCATAAGGGCTGGTTCGGATACTTCCCACCTCTCAATTCTGGGATATGACCCCCATAAATATTACACTGGCCGTGGGCCATTTGAAGCTCTTGGTGTTGGATTGGAATTGAAACCTGGGGATATAGCATTCAGGGCAAATTATGCATCAATTATAGATGGAAAAATTGTTGACAGGCGTGCAGGAAGAATACAGAACACTGCAGAACTTTCCAGCGCACTTGAAACAGAAATAGATGGGGTAAAATTCATCGTAAAATCCGGGGTTGAGCACAGGGCAGCAGTAGTTATGAGGGGCCCGAACCTCTCCGATAAAGTTTCAGAAACCGATCCCCATTCAGTAGATTCTTCACCAATGGATACAGAACCGCTCGCACCGGAAGCTAATTTTACATCGGCAGTAATAAATAAATTTCTGGAAAGGTCAAGAAAAATACTTGCTAGCCATCCATTAAACCGGAAATTAATATCCGAAGGCAAACTGCCTGCAAATGAAATTATGCTCAGGGGAGTTGGAAAAATGCCGGCTATACCATCGTTCCACGAAAAATATGGCATGAAAGCTGCATGTATCTCCGGGACTCCATTGATCAGGGGAATTGCGGGGCTTGCAGGTTTTGATGTATTAAGTGTTGAGGGAATGAACGGGAGGGTCGACACAAACTATGAAAATATCATCTCTTCTGCTATTAAATCTCTGGAAAAATATGATTTTATACTTATTAACTTCAAGGGAACGGACATAGCCGGGCATGACAGGAAACCATGGCTCAAGAAGCAGGTGATAGAAAGCGTTGATTCTGTGATAGCTCCTTTGCTTAAACTGTTGCAGGATACGCTGATCGTTGTGACCGGAGATCATTCCACCCCATGCTCCTTCGGCGACCATACAGGCGACCCTGTACCTATAATGTTTGCCACCGATGGAATTATCAATGACAACGTAAGAACCTTTGATGAGCTAAGCGTTTCAGATGGCTATTACAAAATAACCAGTGGAGATATAATGCCTATAATACTATCATATTCAGACAGGTCAGAAAAGTATGGCGCATAGGATTTCTAGGATATGCTAATTAACCTGTCATTTTTTTCTATATCATACTGTTCCAGTTCATGACTCAGATAGGATTCCGGAAAGACCTTCTTTGCATCTTTTAAAAGTATATCAAGGTCGTTGTACCTGGAACTATAGTGAAAGAGAAATAATTTCTTAACACCGCCTTTCAGGGCACTCTCGGCAGCCTGCCTTGCAGATGAATGGCCATATTCATTCACCATTGGCTCCATGGAAGAATCCATGGTGGTATCATGTATGAGTACATCCGCATTTTTAGCAAACTCCGGCATTTCCGGAACTGGCCTGGTATCTCCGGTATATACAATCTTCCTGCCCTTCTTTATCCCCATTGCCACATCATTTAACAGGTACTCTTTTCCATTTAATTCAACCTTTCCATTTTTTCTCAACTCTTCAAGCCTGTATACTGGAAATCCAATTTCATCAACTTTTTTTCTATCGATTTTTGTCAGGTCTTTTTCTTCCAGTGAATATGAAATAGATGGGACTGTATGGTTATTAGCCAGTGTCCTGATAGTAAATTTGCCGAGATTATAGGAAGTGCCAGGAATAACCTCAACCACATTTATATTATAGCTAATTCTTCCATAGCCAAGGGTTATAGCATTGCGTATAAAGTTGACAGCACCAACCGGCCCGAATATATTTAGGTCTTCTGTCCTGCCCATGAATGAAAGAGAGTTTAGAAGCCCCGGCAATCCAAGAAAATGGTCAGCGTGAAAATGTGATATAAATATGTTTGAAAGGGACATGAAGGAAACCCCGCTCTTCATAAATTGTTTCTGTGTGCCCTCTCCACAGTCGAACAGATTCAGGATATCATCAACCTGAATAGCAACTGCCGGCAAACTCCTCCCCGGTTTTGGCATTGACCCTCCGGTACCGAGGAAGGTTATTCTAATATTTGAAGCCATATTCATGTATTACCGGATAATATATTATTTTTGATAAATTAATTATACAGAATAGGCATTTAACGTTATGATAAATCAGGAGATTGAAATAAAAGGCAGAAAATACCAGTATATAAATGAAAAGATCGGCAAAAAGGCACCACTTATAATTGTAAAGGGTGAAAACGGATACATAATGTGCGGGTATCTTAACATAGATGCAGCCAATTCTCTGGGAGATGTTGCTGTCCGTGTATCCGGTGTAAACGACATAAATGACGTTTTAAATACTTCAGTAAATGCATGCACTGATAAGGCCAAGGAACTGGGAATAAAGCCAGGCGATAGCATTATGGATATTGTTCAGAAATTATAGAAATCCGGTAAACCGGTAATCCTTATATACTAGATTACAATATATAATTATGGCAGAAGAAAATAAAGAAACTGAAACAACAGAAGATGAGAATGTCGTAAGGAAAACCATATCAATTAAGGGTGTTAGTGCAGACCTGTACAGAAGAATCCAGAAAATATCCAATGATACTGGAAAAACAATAGGGCAGGTAACCGATGACGCATATAAATCGTTTATGGGCACTGTTGAAAATGCAAAGCATTTATCAGATGGCTTTATGAAAGGAATGAAAGAAGGATCATCCCAGTTTATAGAGAACATAAAAGAACTTGAAATCACGGGAAATGACCTTAAAGAAATAGGACGAAAAATTATATTCAAAAACATAGAAAGCCTTACCTTTAAAGATATTGACAACGAAACATTTGATAAATACGTCAATGCTATTATAATGGTAAAAACCGTTACAATTCCCAAGGGGCTCAGCAAAGCCAAGATTCTCCTGAAGGGTAATTTTATAGATAAGATAGTACAATAATTTTTTTGTTTCCTATCTTATAATTTTTCCTCTTTATAAAAAAATGCGCTTTCCACATCTGAAATAACAGCATCATAATTACTTTTGTTTTTTTCAATATAATTGTAAACATCCGTATGGAATGGTAACCAGTATTTTTCAATATATTCTGGATTTACTGACTGGATAAATTTATTTTTCACCCTATAGATACTATCGGTAACTTCTGAATTAACGGTTTCAGGACTCTTCCAGTACCCTTTCAAATAAGAATTAATGACCGTTTCTATTATGTCTACAATGTTTTTCTTTGTAACCTCTTCCGCATTATGGGTCTCTAAGGAATACCTGGTTAATAATTCATTATATTTATCATAATCAATTTCCGGGAAAAAAACATTGAATGAATTTTCAAGCAATTTTATTTCCCTGAATTCATCCTGTTTCATATTATAATTATGCCGGGATGTGTATGTAATTATTAGATTTTTTACTTTCAGTTCACCCAGATATGTGATCAGGTCTTCATATCCATATCCAATGGTATTTTCGTGCATTTTGCCTAGAGTAGAAATTATTATCATAGTTATATGTATTTCATGGTTGCATTTAAAACTAATTTAAATTGGCCATATGTAAATAATAGGTAGCTGAAAATTTATCTATACGGGTTAGATGAATACCGGGCAACAATTACATTCAAGATACGGTATACAGCAGTGGAAAAAAGATATTGCAATTCAGAAAGTTTAGAAAGTAAATACAACACATTACAGTAGATGTTTTCTAAAGTCTCCTATAAAAGGCTACAGGTATAGAATGTACCCTGATTCTACTGGCAATTATATAATACAATTGCTCTACGTTCTAGATTTACCGAAACACCGGTTAATGGGGGTATACCTCAATAAAAAGGGGAAGTATGGAATAAAATTCCCTGCTGCATTTATGGAAATTCTGTATCTTTTATCATTAAAAATTATTCATATGGATGAAAGATAAGTATTTATACATTTAATTATTGTTATAATTGATAAATATGTCAGTGTTAGGAAAAAATACAGAGGCCGGGTTAAAAGAACTTTTAACAGCCAACGCAGAGGACCATATGAGACTGAATGCCGCATCGAACTACTTTGAAAAAATAGGTGATCTGGAAACAGCCAGAGAATTGAAAGACAAAGCCAATGTAGAACTGGGGCATTTCAATGCAATATTCGCTACACTTGTAAAATATGAAGGGCTCAAAGGTCTGGTAAACGACATGGCAAAGGAAGAAACTGAACAGCATGTATCAGAATATACAAACGTTGCCAACGCTGCAAAGGCTGAAGGGCATGATGACATTGAAGCAATGTTATGTGCATTCTCCGAGCAGGAAAAAGGCATAGCTGAAACCCTTAACAGAGCCGGAATGAAGAAAATAATATCCGACATGGCAAAGGAAGAAACTGAACAGCATGTATCAGAATATACAAACGTTGCCAACGCTGCAAAGGCTGAAGGGCATGATGACATTGAAGCAATGTTATGTGCATTCTCCGAGCAGGAAAAAGGCATAGCTGAAACTTTGAAAAGAACAAGAAATGCTTTTTAAGCATTTTTTATTAATCAATATCTTTTTTTATAATATGGATAAAGTTTGTTGATTTTTTCATCTCTTTTATAAATTCCATTGTGCTTTCATTGATACTATTGTCCAGTGATTCCATATCAAA
>JAJZWN010000092.1 GCA_021846695.1 Thermoplasmata archaeon | reverse complement strand
ACATAGATATACTTCAAATTTAAATCTTTTTAAGGATGGGTTGTGTGTGTAATTATGTGTAAATATAAACCACTTTGTCTCACAATTTGTATGAGCAGGTCATGTTGATTTAATGAATAAAATATCTACTGAATATTGTTAAGAAAACATATACAATTTTATAGATGCAAAAAAATTATATTTAAGGTGAGTATAAAGTATTATACTTATGTCTCAACACAAATTTATTGATCGGAAAGAGGAACTGGAAATGCTGGGTTATGATTACTCACGAAATGATAGTTCACTTTTTATTATATATGGCAGGAGAAGGGTAGGCAAAACAGAATTAATAAACCAGTTCATAGGCAAGAATGGAATATATTTCCTTTCTACAGATGAGGGGGATATTCAAAATATAAAAGATTTTCAGAAAGTTATTTCAAATTTTTTGAATGATGATAGTATTAATAACGGCGTATACAATGATTTCTATTCATTCTTTTCTATGCTGGCAAATAATGTTTCATTTAAAGACTATGTATCAAGGAAGAAATTAATAATAGCAATAGATGAATTTCCATATCTAATCGAAGGGAACAGATCAATACCTTCAGTATTCCAGAAAATATATGATCTGTTATTAAAGAATATGAATGTCATGTTAATTCTCTCCGGTTCTTCCATAACAATGATGGAGAATAATGTACTGTCGTATAAGTCCCCACTGTATGGGAGAAGGAGTGGCCAGATAAAATTAAAACCCATAAAATTCAGATATATAAAAGAATTTATAAATTACAATTTTACAGATCTATGTAAAATCTATTTTATTCTTGGAGGGATACCGGAATATCTATTAAAAATGGATAATAAATTAACTTTTGATGAAAATATTTTACACAATATAATAAATAAAAGTTCAACACTGTATAATGAAGCTGAATTCCTTTTGAGAACTGAATTAAGGGAGACCAGGAATTATATGTTAATCTTAAGATCTATTGCAGGAGGTTATAGAACTGTAGGTGAAATCAACTCATATACAAATATGGATAAAAGCATGGTTTCAAAATATATAGATATTTTACTGTCCCTGGAATTAATATCCTATGAGATACCTTTCGGGGAAACTGAAAAGTTCAGGAAGAGGTTATATTATATTAATGATAATTATCTCAAATTCTGGTTCAGGTATATTTTACCCAACAGGACAGGAATAGAAAATTCTAATTACCTTGAAGTTGCAAGGAAAATAGAAAATGATTTTTCCCAATTTGCAGGAGAACAGTTTGAATATTTAATGAGAGAATTAATCATGGACGGTATTCTCGGTAGAAGCTTTACCACTGTTTCTCGATGGTGGGGCAAAGTTGGAAATAATACTGGCAAAAATATTGAAGAGATAGATATTGTTGCATATTCTGACACAAGAGATGAGATATTATTCTGTGAATGCAAATGGACGAATAAAAAAGTAAGTTATAAAATTATAGAGGAATTGATAAGGAAATCAAAGTGGCTTTTAAATAAATATAATAATAGTAAAGTTTCATATGCTGTATTTTCTAAATCAGGTTTTGATTTCAATACTGATACACTTGAAAAAAACATTATAGCAATGGATTTGAAGGGAATTGAAAATGCATTGTATAAATAAATCCTAGAAAAGCTACAGATAAGTAAAATATAGCCTTCACCCTTTTATAACATAGTTTAATTTTTCTAATTTCCATTTGAAAAGAACAGAGTTATAAGTCGATACAATTTATATTATTGATTTTTCCATATCCTGTTTTTAAATATAATTAATCTTATTGAGAATATAAGCAATATAGAAAATAATATGAGCAGATATTTATATACTGCAATATTCTGATATATCCCATGAACAGATATTCCTATGCCTCCAATGGAAACAAATAACTCTAAACTAATGTATATTAATATGCCGATTCCTTTTTTTGAGTGATGTTTAATTTCCATTTCTTTCACAATTTATCACCCGAATTAAAGGCCTAACCTTTCCAGGCGTTTAATAATCATTCATTATTCTTATTCCATTCTATTAATTCCCTTATTTTCTCTTTTTTATCTGGAAATCTATTACTGAAAGATTCCAGTGCCGTTAATTTTCTGTTTGTTTCTTCTACTCCGTATAATTCGTCCGCTTTTTTTATTGCTATTTTCTGTTTTTCTATATCTTCCTCCTCATTATAGCCCAGGTCCTTTAAAGAACCGGGATGACTTATTTCTATCTTTTTTACCATAATTAATACCATGAATTTTTTATATATAAAACAGCGGAATTAATTGCTCATCTTCCTTTAATAAATGGTAATCGTCATTAATTTATGATTGGTAAATAAATGATTTTCCATCGTATGGGAATATTAAATAATCATATATCCTCCGGACCAGTTAATACTATCATTTTCATATTTCAACAGCATTGCTGATTATCTGTGCATTTGCAGGCAGTAGATTATTTTTAACCTGAATATGAAAAGGGAAATATGTGCTTCTTAGGGTAGATTTAACCATAAGATTAAACCTGTATTCCCAGGCCATTCAAATAATGGAATGATGATTAATATCATTATGCAAGAATATACAGTTGACAGGCAATACGAATCACATAGGAGCATGGAAGAAGTCAGATTGGCAAATGTAATGGAACTGGAAAGCATAGCAATAAAATAGTGTACCCACACAGCAGTTGCAGAAAAACCTTTTAAAATGGCAGTATACAGCAAATTAAAAAATATAGAGGTAAAGCCACATTAAATCAGGGTAGTGTTTTAAGAATTAGTAAAATCAAACATTGTTTATGAAAAATTTTGTATTATCGGTACCGATACTATATCGGTAGCGATAGAATTTGATCTGTTCTACTTAATTTTGGGCCGTTATATATAAAAATCATTAAGTATTCTATATTATTGGCAACTGGGCATATTCAATAGCAACTCATTTTAAAATTTTAATTGTTCCGGGAAATCCTCAAAAATCACATGTGTATAGAATGAAAATGGTGTGATAAGGTTTGTATATGGTATCCTGGTGAAATAAAGAATTCGATTAATCTGATCATATCGTTCAAAGTATCCAAATTCAGGACAACAATATTTAAATATTAAAAATACTTGGATTCAAAATGAAAGAAACCGTTAAAGGCTCCAACAAACTTAAATCAAACGAACTGGGTCTTTGGCATGGGATATTCCAGAGCTTCAGCCACGTCGCACCTGCAGCAGAGGTTGCAATTCTCATTACAGGAACAGCTCTGGTAGCTGAAGGATCTACGCCATTGATTTTCATACTGGCACCGTTGATTGTCCTGTTGTGGCTTAACACAAATTACCAGTTTTCCGGATATGTGGCAAGCTCTGGAGGCTACTCGGCATTCGCTAGAGCTGGCCTTGGAAAGTCTGCCGGAGATATAACAGGTTGGCTGTTTTTCTTCAATGAATTTCTGACATACACTGGATTTGCGCTTCTGTCCTTTGCAGCGTTTGTGTATCTCCTTTCCCCTTCCATAACTTCTATTCCTTATCTGTGGGTTCCAATTTTGCTAATCCCTCTGGTGTTCTCAACAGCCATGGTTTACCGTGGTGTAAAATTATCACTGAACTACGCTGCATACACGGGTTTCATTGAGACAGCTGTTCTTACCATTGCCGCCCTTATAATAATCTTTAAACTCGGTTCTTCCAATACATTTTATGTTTTCACTGCAGTTCCGGTACATAACGATTTTTCAATCATCGGCCTCGGGCTTCTGTTTGGACTGTATTCCTATGGCGGAACCGGTTCTGTTGTAGCCCTTGGGGAAGAAATGAAGGAGCCAAAGAAGGTAATCGGGAAAGCTATAATTTACGGATGGCTGCTTGTGCTAATTCCCCTTGCGCTCAATGCTTATGCCCTGACTGTTGGATGGGGGCTTTCTAACATTTCTTCCTTTGGGACCTCACCTGATCCGGGGGTTATTGAATACTTCAGTTTCCTTGGCCCTTTTGGAGGATGGATTTTTGTTGCAGTGGTGATCAACAGCTTCTTAGATTTTGGCATTGCCATTAACAATTCTCTCACAAGGATGCTATACTATCTGGCCAGGGACAGCAACCTGCTCCCCCGTTTCCTTACAAAAACCCACCCCAAATACGGAACTCCATACAAGGCTATAATTGCAGTTGCAATAGTGTCGTTTATTATTGCTGTGGTTTCCGGCATTATATTTGGGCCATTTGTTGGCGCACTTGTAATTGAGGGTGCTGCGTCAATCGCTTTTATGCTGCAGCATTCCCTGGCAACTCTGAGCCTTCCTTTTTATTCGCGCAGGGAAAAACACCTCAAAGTTACGGTTCATGTGGTAATTCCAGCAATTTCCTTAGTATTCATAGCATTTGCCATACTGAGTACTGTGTACCCGATACCGGCATTCCCGCTTAATCTTCCTGCATATATGGTGATTGCCTGGACCATTGCAGGCGTGTTGCTTATTGCATTATTGAGACAGGCAGGGAGGGATAGAGAAAGGAATAAGGACATAGCATCCTAATTTCCTAAT
>JAJZWN010000091.1 GCA_021846695.1 Thermoplasmata archaeon | reverse complement strand
GTTACACCACCCATGGAAGCCATACTTCCTCTGAGGCTTTATAGTTCATATTCCAAAAATCAGGTACTTGCAGCAATGGGAGTTGAGAATCCGGCGTCTGTCCGGGAAGGTGTGAAATACATTTCGGAAAAACATATTGATGTTCTCTTTGTAACGCTCAATAAATCCGAGAAATACTACAGCTCTACAACGATGTATAATGATTATGCAATTGACCAGAATACATTCCACTGGGAAACACAGAGCACTGTTTCTCCCTCATCTCCAACAGCAAGAAGATACTTCGGGTCTCCTGATAATGGCAATACTGTTCTATTGTTCGTGAGAGAATATAAAGAAAATCTTCTGGGAGCATCACCTTACATATTTCTAGGAGGCGTACGGCATAAAAGCCATAATGGCAGTAATCCTGTGAGCATAATATGGGAAATGGAAGAGCCAATACCAAGAAAGTATCTTGAAACTGTGAATAATATGCTTCCTGCTTAATTATATGTAATATTACAATCTTGAATTATATGTGTCGTCCTATGAGGATGAAACTAAAATTTTGTTATGAACTAGCAAGAGCATGACATAATTAACTTATATATAATTTTAAAATAAAAATATAATTATTTATTAATCGGCTATTTTCGATTCTCTGTTTTTTGTAATAAGTGCGATAATTATACCTGAAACTATCACGGGTATAATTAAATATATTCCAATATCAAAGGGATATCCCGGAAATGGGATAATGCTACCATATATGGCAAATATGTAAATCACACTGGCCACAAGTGGTATGAATATCATTAATGAAAGGTCTGTGATTTTAGTTTTTAATTTTAGTTTACCCCACACTGGAAGTGAAATGTTTGAAATTATGTGCACTATATATAAAGAGATCCCGTTCATAGTAGTTAATATGGTGGCTGCTGTAAATGGACCAAATAATATTCCTGCTATTATTGCAACTGCTAATGAAACTGGCATTTCAAAGGCAATAATTTTTTTTGGGGAACCATATTTTGTATGTGTTTCTGACCAGGAATATGGAAATATCATCCTGTCTCTCGCCATTGCATAGCCGACTCTGCTGAAAGCGTTTCCCTGGGCAATTGATTCAGAAATAAAGCTGTTTAAGGTAATCAATATGAATATTACCATTCCAATCAATCCCAGATATTTTTCGACTACTATGAATCCGGGATTGCTGGTTGTTGCAAAAGATGACATATTGTTGATTCCCCATCCCACAATAAGAGCATATGAACTAAAAGCGTAAACGACAAAGGATAAAACCACAGCTATTAATATGGCCTTTGGGATATTTTTTTTGGGTTCATGGGTTTCCTCCGATATTGTTATCATTGAACCGAGACCAACATATCCTAATATTGCAAATACTGTAGCCAGACCAATGGCACTGAATGAATGGCCGGTTGTTGTGAATGGGAGGATAGAGTTTGCAGGGCCGATTTTTATTATGATTATCAAGGACATCAGTATTAAGAATGTTATTTCAATGATTGACCCTATTGTAGTGTAATAAAGAGATGGTTTTAATCCCCTATATAGGAATATAAACATTATGGTAAATGGAATGAATATCAGAGGAAGCCATCCATATGTATATCCTGACAGTACTGGAATCAGTGGCCACAATATACCTGCAAAGAATAACATCACGAAACCACTAACTGCTCCCAGAAGGTTAAAAAGATATAACCATCCGGAGAAAACCCCCATGCGTTTACCGAGACCCGCCTCAACAAATGCATAATATCCTCCAGCATGGCTGATACGCTGTGAAAATCTATAATTCATATACATTGCACATGCAACGCCCAGTACAGCAATCATATAAGTTAATGGAACAGACGGGCCAACTACGGCAGCCTCTACAACAAAGAATGATGCTGCAGTTGCAGCTGGCCCAACAAATGCCATACCCTGAAATACTGCAGACCATAAACCACCGCTCCTCGGTTTGAGCTTATTGTTAAATGTTTTATCTTCCATTAATATCACCTTTTGCATAATTCTCCTTAAACCTTAATTCCGCAGACCTGGCCTTGGCACCGAATCCTTCATAATCGCTCTGTATCTTTACTCTATGGGCCAACATGTCCCTTATATTGTCGTCTGTAACCTTAGAATATGTTAAAATCTTTAAGAAATTTCCAACGCTCAGTCCTCCTGAATATTTAGCAGCTCCCAATGTGGGAAGAGTATGGTTAGGTCCTAAAAGTTTGTCACTGAATACCGCCGGTACACCATGATCTAAGAATACAGACCCGTAATTTGTTAGATTGGCAAATGCAAATTCTGTGTTTGTTTCATTTAAATGTAACTCTAGATGTTCAGCAGCATAATTATTGGTGTAATCTACGGCTTCTGTTAATGTGTTGCATAATGCAATGACCCCGTGGTTAACCCATGATTTTTTCAAAATTTCTTTTGTTGATAATTTATTGATGTATGAATCCATTTTATCGTAAATATTGTGGGCGAGTTCTGGCGATATAGTAACCAGGCAGCAACGGGCCGCGGGATCATGTTCAGCCTGTGATAATAAATCTGCCATAACTTCTTCCTCTATGGCAGTCTCATCGGCTAATACAAGTATTTCACTGGGACCTGCCAGGAGATCTATCCCAACTTTTCCGAAAACTTCTTTCTTTGCTTCGTTGACATAGGCATTCCCGGGCCCGGCAATCTTATTCACGGGTTTGATTGATTCCGTTCCATAAGCCATGGCAGCTATGGCCTGCGCCCCACCAATAGTGTAAACCTCAGTAGCCCCAGATTTGATTATCCCGTAAAGAGTGGCGGGATTGGGTCTGTTTTCTCCCGGGGGTGTACATGCAACTATTCTCCTGCAACCTGCTACTTTTGCTGGGATAATTGTCATGGGAGGTGTAGAAAGGAGAGGATATCTACCACCAGGGATATAAACTCCAACATTATCGAGCGGCAATATTTTTTGACCGAGAATTGTTTTACCGTTATCGGTTATAAATTCCATATTTTTATACATTGAAAATTGAAATTTTGCAAAAGCCTCTATTCTCTTAATATTTGTATCTATAATTTCTTTAATATTGTCTGGAACCTTTGATATTACTTGTTCTATTGTACTGTCTTCCATTCTAAATTCACTGATATCAACATTGTCAAATTCCTTTTCATATTGCTGTACAGCAATATCACCATCTAATTTTACCTTCTTAATTATATTACCAACTGTATTAACTATATCTCCGGCCTTATACTCCTCCTCAATTTCAGATTTTAATTCCACTACCATTATTTCACCTAAATAAATATATTATTAATATAATATAAACCTATAATTCAATTGCCCAGAGTATGGTAATTTAAGAAACTTATTACTGATAATTAACACATTTAAGAAATATATTTCAGATATCTTTATATTCAGCTATATATTGTTAAAATATGAATAAAAATGAACCCTTAGATGTATACGACCTGAGAATTTTAAACCGTATAATCCAAAATCCGGATATGGGACTGAAGGATATCGGTAAATATGCATTAATGGCTTCTGCGCCTTCTATCAGTAAACGGAAGAAAAAATTATATGAATCAGGAATTATAAAGAATTTAGTTCCTATTTTGGATTACGAGTTATTGGGATTTAAATATCCGGTGATAATATTAGTCAAGGCAAAATTCGGCAGAAATTATATAACCGAACTTGGAGAAAAATTATCAACACTGCCAGGTGCAATATGGATATATAACATCAGTGGAGATATTGATTTTATCATATATGCCATCTACAGGGATAGAACAGAATATCTAAAGGTACTTGATATAATGACAGAATACGATCAAATCGAGAGGACAGATACGCGTCAACTTCATAGAATTATAAAGGATACAAATTTTCAAACATTGGTGGATGCCATGGTTAAACATCAAATTGAACAAAGGTGATTTATACACCGGAATGAACCTATTTTGAAATATTATGCCTTGTTCATGTAAGCTTCATCTTATAAAATTCATTATAATTACAGGATATAAATATTATTCTTTTCCGGTTTGTCTTAGAATCCCGATATAATAAACATCAACACATATCTTAATATAATCATTAAGATTCTTTTATTTATGAGTTCAATTACTGATATTCATAGACATCCAGAACGATCCATTCAAGATATACAGATTGCTTATTCAATACTTGACCAATCCTTGCTCGCCTATGTAGCATTCTTCGAGGATGGCACGGTCTTCAATATCCCTATGGCCTTTGTTAGAATTGAAAATTATCTATACTTTCATTCATCAAAGCAGGGAAGATTTTACAATGTCCTAAAATCCGGATGCAATGTATGCGCGGAAGTAACCATTCTTGATGGGATAGTACTTGCCAAAAGCGCATATAACACATCAATGCGCTACAGATCTGTTGCCGTATTCAATTCAATGGAGGATGTCAGTGACGATAATGAAAAATTGAGAATTTCAGAAGCGATTGCCGAGAAAATGGCACCAGGAAGGTGGAATGACTGCCGCCATCCCTCCAAAGAGGAAATACGCAGTAC
>JAJZWN010000090.1 GCA_021846695.1 Thermoplasmata archaeon | reverse complement strand
TTCTGGCGTAGTCATGTATTATATCAGCCTCAACTTGATTACCGTTCATCGAACCTCCCGACAAAACTAGATAGATTACTACTCCAATTGAATTAAAGAATTTAGCAAGATCAAAGGCGGTTGAAATTCGGTCTTTAACTACTTTTTGCCATTCCTTTTCATGTTCTCTGGGAGCTTTCGTATAGCCGTGCACGCACAGAAGCACAGAATTAGATAACATACTAAATTAAACCAATAAGGATTTAAATAAATATAGAGGCGGCGGTTACTTTACTCTTAGAAGACCAATAGATAAAGCTTATTCTGATTAGACATTTATTTTAAATGATTTAGGCATAATCATTGAAAGTATATACTTTTGTGTATATTTGTGTATATACTGGGGCAGGAGTGAAATTAAGAGAGATATACTATACTCCTTATAAAAAATGGGGGATAGTACTATTTCTTAGAAATTACACTAACTACTTTATGGATTTAATATTTCGGATGCTATGCTCAAGATATATTTTTTAGTCTAAATTTACAATGTATCCCTTTACTCCACTTTTCTCAGCTTCAAGATAACCTTCAGTATTCAGTTTCATCTTCACACGGTTTCTTTTAAGTCTTAATCCCTCAAGAAACTCGATGAATTTCTTTGGTGTCTCATTTATGCCTCCATCGCTGAAAATAACCCTTTTTGCTCCTTTCTCTCTGGCTCTATCCACTAAATCCTGGTATACAGCATTGAATATCTGTGGCTTTCTAAATGTCCTATGACCCTCAACCGAATCAACAAGAAAAGTATTATTTTCCATGTAGCATATCGCACTCCCTAATGCCTTTCCTCTCATATCATATCTTATGAGTATAAATCCATCTCCCTTCTCTTTGGAATAATAATCCCTGCAGTAATTGTATATTCCGTCATGGTAATCATTTGGAAGATAAACACATGCAATCTGTACTCTATTATCATAATCCAATGGATTATTGCTTTCAACAGCCCTTAGTACAGTATTACCACCAGTAAAACCAAAATCTTTGTAATCTGCGCATCTTAATACATCTTCTATTGCCTCATTTTTAGTAGATTTAAGGTAATCTATCGCTTTATCTATCTCATTTTTCTTTACATATGCTGCTATCTCTTTTATTTTGTTTTTGTAATGTGAACTGAATTCATTCCTTGCTTTCCTTACAGCCTTTTCCCCAACTATTCCAGATATACGTTTATAAGCCTCATTATCTATATCCTTATTCCTGGATCTGGTTACAGCTATAAGAGAAAGATAAGGAAGCTTGTCATCCACCTTCAGCCTTTTCGTTTCTTCAGCAACTATATTATACCTCTTTAACCCAATTTCATTAGAATTATTGATTAGATCAGCCAATTCCCTCCTCTTATCTTTATCAACGGAGAATAGCATTAGGATCTGGTTTAAGTTTAAATTGCTGTTTTTTATGTGGTATATCTTAGAAATATACTCTGAAGCTATATTTTTATAGTTAGTTATATTGTCCTTACTTGGCATAGGCAATTTATAGCCTGATTTTATATAGGCAGCTACAGCATCAAAGCTTTCCTTATTGTTTATCAAATCCTCAAGCTTTTTATTCTTAATAGTTAAAAGGTCTTTGACTGTGAGTATATCAAATACATCTGCTCCAGCTAGATTTGTGATTTTGCAAGCAGTAATTAAAGTACTTTTATCTTTAGTATAAATTGCAATAATACCTAATCTATGGGATATATTCTCTGCAGCCTCCCCATTATATCTACTTATCACCTTTGCTGATTCTATCACCGCATCTTTGTCTCCTGTTTCCTCTGCAATATCATTTAATCTCTGAGCAATATTCCGTGCAGCATCTCCTTTATGTTTACTTATCACCTTTGCTGATTCTATCACCGCATCTTTGTCTCCTGTTTCCTCTGCAATATCATTTAATCTCTGGGTAATATATAATACAGCATCTCCATTATATCTACTTATCACCTTTGCTGATTCTATCACCGCATCTTTGTCTCCTGTTTCCTTTGCAATATCATTTAATCTCTGAGCAATATCTCGTGCAGTATACCCATTATATTTACTTATCACCTTTGCGGCTTTTATTACTGCATCTTTGTCTCCTGTTTCCTTTGCAATATCCTTTAATCCATGAGCAATATAGAATGCAGTATCTCCTTTATGTTTACTTATCACCTTTGCTGATTCTATCACCGCATCTTTGTCTTCAATGTATGCTGCAAGTTGTGTTAATTCCTCAAACCTATTCTTTATTCCCGCATTTAATATCTCGTCCAAAGACATTATCTTAGCAGCATTTATAACCTTATTCTTGTCCCTTGTATACATTGCAATATCCTTTAATCCCTGAGCAATATTCCGTGCAGCATCTCCATTATATCTACTTATCACCTTTGCAGATTGAAGCGCAGCCTCTTCACTTTCTGTATATAATTCAATACTACTTAAGCTCAAAGCAGCTTTTGGGTCTTTTTTAGCTAGTTTTTCAATAATCTTTCTTGTAGGCATACCAAGTAAGTCTGTAAGAGCAGTCTTTTGCTTATCAAATAAATCCTCAAGTTTCATAACACTTATACTGAAGATATGGTATATATAAACATTACTATTATTAAGTAGAAGATTTATACAATATTATCTCAAATGGGGAAAACCTATTCGATTAGCCACATTTCTTTGAGTGTTTAGTTTTTATTCCTGCTTCTTCGAATTGGAGATGAATATCTCATTTTCCAAGGATTTATGCCAGTCTCCGTTCACTATCTTAAGGCTGTCGTTGTCATCAATGATACTTACAAAGAAATTAACAGTGTTACCAGTGTTTTAAAGCCTTTGAAACGAGAGTCTTAGAATCCATCTTTATTATAGATTTGAAGTCAAATTTATTTTCAATAAGGATATTTCTAATAAGATAAAGAATATCCTACCCAAAGAGGTATCGTTTTTGAGTCGAAAAAAAGCGTATTATAGGTTAAACCCAATTTACCATCTAACTTATTTTTTATTCTTCCCCACAACTTTCTTGCTTCTTGTTTCTCTTAATTTATCGAACGCAGATTTTATATACTGATTTTCTTGTTCGAATGTTGACATATGTAGGGTATAAGATTCAAAGGATTTATATGTTTTTTTATATAAGTAGTACCATTTTTTTGAGATAGCATTATCCCTTAAGTATAATGGGTCTGATAGAATTTCAACTGTAAATTTATTCCACTTTTTGGCTTCTATCTATCTCCCTTATAAAAAATGGGGCAGCTGGGATTTGAACCCAGGACCACCAGCGCCCTAGGCTGGTGTCATAACCAAGCTAGACCACTGCCCCCTACAAATAGTAATAATATTTTTATTATTATAATTGCTCCTGCTGGAATTTGAATCCAGATATCAGGCTCCGCAGGCCTGCGTTCTATCCAAGTTAGACTACAGGAGCTATCGTCATAGACATATCTAAATCTTTATATTATAAATTACAGTAAAATCAAGTAATTATATCAAGTAATTATATATTAAGTTCATTTCTTACTCTGTTTATGTTTTCTATTCTTTTTTCCAAAGAAGGGTGGGTTGAAAATAGATTTGTAAGAGCATGCGTCGAAAAGTTATTTACAATAAATAGAGAGGAATAAGCTCCTGGTTGTGGATTTTTACTTGCGTTTCTGTTTAAGATCGGTTTTCTGCGCGCTATGTTTACATTGCTTATCTTTTTCAATGAAGAGATTAATTCATCTGGTTTTTTTATAAGTCTAACACTTCCTTCATCTGCATACGCTTCTCTATCTCTGGATATGCCTAGCTGTACAAACATTGCACCTACAGGAATAAGAATTGCTGCAATTAGAAGTATTATACCACTGTTACTATTTCTTTCATCCATTCCTCCGAAAAACTCAGAAAAAATTATCATGTTTCCAATATAAGAAATAAGAGTAGCAATTGTAGCGGCTATGGAAGAGATTAAGATATCTCTATGGGTTATATGGCTAATTTCATGTCCTATAACAGCTTCTAATTCGTCATCATTAAGCATTTGTAGTATTCCCGAGGTAGCTACTACTACAGCATGATTTTCATCTTTCCCTGTAGCAAATGCGTTTGGAACATCTGTTGGCATTATACCTACTCTTGGCAGAGGTATACCTGCTTGCCGTGAAACTTTTTCAACGATATCATAAAATCTTGGATTATCAGATCTCTCTATTATCTTGCTTCTTGTCATTTTTATTGCTATAGAATCACTTTTGAAGTATGAAAAAATGTTCATTGCCAACGCTATGAAAAAGAATATCGACATCCAAAGTAAAATGCCTCCAAGGAAATATCCTACTAACGCTCCAAATCCTATGAGTATCAGTGATAAAGTAGAGAATAAAAGTGATATCTTTGCGATTCCCATAATTCCTTTTTAGCCAATGTATTGTTCCTTATTGCCCTGTTTTTCTTTCTTTTTAAAGTATTCAAAAGCACCACTTACTATATTATTTAGTCTTTCTTTCATTTTATCCATTTTTTCTAAGATTTCTTCATGTATTTTTATTAAATCATCTGTGCTGTATCCT
>JAJZWN010000089.1 GCA_021846695.1 Thermoplasmata archaeon | reverse complement strand
TATAATTCCCTGCAATAAGGTAGAAAGATTAAATCCTGTCAAATTCGGAAGCACAGAAAGAAAACAATATGTCATATATAGCCCTTAATGAAAAGGGACGCAATAAAAGAGGATATCATAATTCAATAATTTCCCGGCATTATTATTGTAAATTTATCACCCAGAAATTCTGTACTATGTGTTCCCATTTCGGTATCAAATTCTTTTAAAATACTATTTAATTTTATTTTTTCCTGACTATTCAAATAACGGTATTCGTATTCAGGCAATTCGTGCCCTGAATAAAATTTTCTTACAAATTTTCTTGAACCAGGTGGAAGAAACTTAATCATGTCTATAAAACTCATTCCCTTTAATTTATGATACTCTTTATCTGTGATCAATTCTGATTTCCTGAGTGCATTTAACATTCCATTTACAGCAGTTTCAGGAGGTTGAATGCCTATGTTCCTGTTGTTAACCTTTCCCCTTATAAAGATAGCCCCCCCTATCATTCCGGATCCTATATACCTCCCAAAATTTCTGTCACTGTTGGAAAGAACCAGCAAAGTGCCACCGGACATATATTCACCGAGATAATCATCAAATTTTCCGTTAATTACAACTACAGTAGATTTGTCCACGTATTCACGCATCTGTATGCACGCCCTATTGCCAGCATTGCCGAGCACATAAACTTTCCCTCCATTTAATGCCTGGCACAGAATATCTCCTGCATCCCCGTAGATTTTTACCATGCCTCCTCCCATAGAATCACAGCAATCATCCGCAACATTACCATAAATTGTAGAACTATTGTTTTCGTTAAGATTCATAAAGCAATTTCCCGGTGTTCCATAAATAGTTATATCTTTCTCTGAATCAGGAAAATTTATTCCTATATACCTGTGCCCGGCAACATTATTTATTGTTATGGCCTGATCTCCTTTTAATATAGCCTGGTTAAGCCTGTTGTATTCTATTGCCCCTGCATCAATCTGAAAAGAATCAGGAATATTGATTTTATTCCTATTCTCAATGCCCTTTCTCCCGGGACTTATAATGCCGCGGTTAAAGGATGCTATAAAATAAGAGTCGGGCTCCAGTGTCCATATTCTTGCACCCGGGCTAATAAGCCTGATCTGGCTTTCTTCACTGGCTATAAAGAAATTGCCATCATCCTCACCAAGTATTGCAGGCCTTAATTTTGTACGGTCTGCAATGCAAATCATATACAGATCATTGCCATCATCATAGCCTATAACAAGTGTGTATGGCCCATCAAGGACAGCTCCCCTGTTTTTATATTTCATACCGGAATCTTCAATTTTCCCTGCCATGATTTTTACTGTTGTGATTAAATCATACTGCTTCAATAATTCCCTGAAAATATAAGCTATAACTTCGCTGTCAGTCCCAACGAAACTATTAACACCTTTTGATTTCAGGAATTCTCTGTTGGCGCCAAATGAACTGATATCACCATTATGTACTATAGCTATGTTAAATGAGGAAAATGGGTGTGACCAGTATGGCAGAGAGCCCGGTGAGTTTGTTGGCTGCCTTGTATGTGCGAGCCACATGTCAGCTTCCTTTGATTCTATAGAATACTCTTTCCCCACATCGTCCGGATAACCTATGCCCTTAAAAATATCAAGGGATGTGCCTGAACTGTAAATACGGCCTGTGCCTTCCTTCCATAAAACATCGTTAACATTGTCTATGGAACTCATATCTCCAATAGAAACATCATAGCAATAGCTTTTTATGTTATTTCCATTCCTGACTTCCATTTTATTTATGCCAAAGCCATTCTGCTCAAGCAACGACCTTAATTTATGTTCATCCTCTTCATAAAACACGTTTATGCTGTAATTGTTGTTATGGTTAACATTAAAGGATGCATAGCCGGAACCCTTGTTGCTGCCACGGTACCGTATTGAATTCAGGCATTTTACCGGAATAGTTCCGGGTATTTTTTCACTGCCATTTTTCCTCATTATTCCAAAAAGGCCACAGCTGGATGGTATATAATTCATCTGCTTCCACCCTCCTGTACATTTATGGCTTTGCCTATACTGCTATCAAGGTTAACAGACCTTAAGAGCTCTTTATTACCGACAATTGAATATTGAAGATTTGATATACCCATGGCCCCGGATAACAGGGCAAGTTCTTTCCTTATTCCCATTAAAAAATTTAATGCCTTTTCATTTAGATTGGAATAATTATTTTCAAGCCCACTTTCGAATATCTTTGAAGATAATATAACAGAATCACACCCGAGGGCGAGGTACTTGATAATGTCACCCGAATTCCTGAATCTGGAGACCTCCAGGATTAAATCATAGTTTTCCCGTATTCCTTCTTTTCCCAGTATATCATTAATTTCTGTGATTTTAAGCTCTGTATACCTGTCCTCCTCCAGAATAAAGCCATCCACATTGCGATCAAGGTTTTCTCCCGAGGCTATAAATGAATACCGGTGTTTTCCAGAATTTATGTCTGGAAAATTTATTTCGGGATTGTCCATCTCAGGATTATAATCTATTGTAACTGAACCTATAAACAATGAAGCCCATTCCAGTGCCTCCATTACATTTTTATCAGCACCATTGACATTTATTATTACGGGCATTGAAATAACAAGATCTCCTCCTGATAAATAAAAATCCAGGTTTATGTTTTCTCTGTAAGGATCTATGGAGGGCCTTGTAACCTGGGCACCGTCCAGCCTTAGCCAGTCTATTATTCTGGCAGGTTTATCAACCTCTGGAGGCGCGTTGCTTCCCATGCTGCTCATTACAGGTTCCCCCTTATTTATGAGGCTATTCAGATATTTTATGTCATATTCAAAATTTCCCTGTACAGGATCCAGGTCTACAGGATTTCCGTACCTTATTCCAAGCAATTCCATGGTTTCTCCGGAAAGATTTCTGGCTTCCAGCAAATCCCTATTGCCGGTAAGTTCTTTCATGCTGCTTATCCCCAGTTTTCCCATCATTTCAGCCATTTCACTTCTGAACCCATTTATGAAGTTCACAACACGGTTTACTGCAAAATCAATATCCAGGGATTTGCTGCTATCTGTCCTGTTAGTCAATGCAACCGGGCAATAGCCTAAATTGCATTTCTTTACCATTATGCATCCCATTGCTATGAGAATAGATGTGCCAAGGCTAACAACGTCCGCACCCAGGGCGTAAAGTTTCATGGCATCTGTGGAATTTGACACTCTTCCCGCCGCTATAATGGTAAAATTTTTTCTGAGGTTTTCCTTTTTCAGTATAGAATCAGCGGAAGCTACTGCAAGTTCCACCGGTATGCCCATATTGTCCCTGACTGTAACAGGGGCTGCTCCAGTTCCTGCCCCATGTCCATCGATTATAACTCCTGCAGCACCTGATCTTGCAATTCCCGTAACTATATACGGTATGTAATTGGTTGCTGCAACCTTTACAAATACAGGCTTATCAGATAATATTTTTAATGCTTCTATTCTCTGTGTCAGGTCTTCTATTGAATATATATCATGGTGTGGTGCCGGTGATATTGCATCCATATTCTCAGGTATTTTTCTTGCCAGGGATATATTATGCGTTACCTTGCTTCCAGGAAGGTGCCCTCCTATTCCGGGTTTCGCCCCCTGCCCTATTTTTATTACTATGGCTGCACCCTGGTTAAGGGAACCTGCGCTAACACCAAAACGTGCGGATGCCCACTGGACAAATATCCTTTTTGACCCGGAAACAGATCCGTACAATCCACCCTCTCCAGTACCTGCCATGGTTTCCGTGATTTCAGCCGTCTTTGCAATTGCAATATTCGGATTTCCGCTTAACGCACCGTATGACATATCTCCGAGGTATACCGGAACGGATAGTTTCATGCCGGCAAGCATAGTATCTGTTTGTATGTCCATGTTCGGAATAGCATGGGATTTATTTCCTCTAAAAATAATGTTATCAAGTATTCTCAGACTCTCATTATTTTCAACAAATATTTCTGAAGCCATTCCAGTGCCTGATAATTTTCTAATATGCCCTATTTTCTGATGAGACCAGAAATCAACTCTTTTTTGCACGGGCAATTCAATAAATTTTGATATAGTATTGTCCATATATACATGAATGATACTATCTATCTATAAGTATTTTATTATTATCAAAGAGTAATAACTTTTATACAAAAATAATTACTGGATGTAATTTGTTTCCACTATTGTATTTCCTGTGACAGGTTAAGTGCCATGGCTATGTATTATTAAAATTGATGTGGACGTATTTACTGTATTTTTAAAAAATTAAATATTAATATGTAATTACTTTATTAATGAATAATACTAACAATAAACTACTTTTAATAAACCTGATAATGCTACTTTCTGTCGCATTTACCATGAGGACCTCAACCAATATGCTTATGACAGTCGTTCCTGTATTTACTAAATATGTTATAAATGCAGATGTATTCTTTGTGGGCTTAACTGCAACCTTATACGGCATAGGGGCAATGGTTGCCAATGTCCTGATCAACGGGAGAATTAATATAGAAAAAACGCCCAGGACTATAGCATTATTACTTTTGATAATGACAGTGGGCATATTCTTTTACCT